>CAMLLE010000450.1 GCA_946480555.1 uncultured Verrucomicrobia subdivision 3 bacterium | reverse complement strand
TTCAACCACCGGGACGAACATGCTTCTGAGCGTCAGTGCGCTGGGAAATGTTTCTGCAAACAATCGTTCCTACGCCCCGGCGTTCAGCGCCGACGGACGCTCCCTCGTGTTCCAAAGTTTGGCGTCCGATCTCACGGCGGGCGATTTCAATTATTCCAACGACATCTTCAGCTTCGCGCTCCTGTACGCCGATATCGGTACGGATGCCGACAGTCGAACGATCAGTTGGACCATCAATCCCGGGGAGTCCTACACCGTCGAATTCAAGAACGCTCTGACTGATCCTGACTGGCAACCGGTGCCTGCCACCGTCACAATCAGCGGCAACCGGGCGTCTCTCACCGATACCACTCTGGTTTCAGGCCGCAGATTTTATCGGATCAAGGCGAACTGAAGTCGGCTGGATGCAACGCCGTAAAGGGGGCATAAAATTGAAGGGGTCCTGTATGTTGACGCATTTTCTGGTCTGAGACGGTTGCGTCGGACCGGGGATGCCGCCATTTGACCGTGAGGTGAGGTGATCGTTTTGGTCGGAGGAAATGAAATGCCAGGCTGTTTCATTCTTTCTTCGCGACCTTCGCGGTCGTCGCGTAAGTTTCTTCTGCAAAAGGCAGACGCCCGATTCCCGGTTTTCTACGCCGCCTGCTGGTCATGTTCATCCGTGTGCATCGGTGTTCATCCGTGGTTAATGCAGCTTCCGCACACAGGGCTGCGCAGCATCTTTCCGAAGAAGCAGGGTCGGACCGCATTTGTCCAAGGGTGGCCGGCAGATTGTGCGCGTATGTTAGAATCAAATACGTCTTCAAATCACGGAAGCGGGCTCGCTGGGGAAACAAAATCCCCAATCCCCACTCCGCATTCCGCAATCAACGACGGCTCCGTCCCGAGTCATCCGTTTCCGCGGTTGCCCGGCGAAACGCCGCGCGCTTATGGCGCGTTCGTCGCCTTCTTCGATCTCGGCCAAACGCGCTCGCTGCCGGCCGTTGCCGAGAAGGTGGGGGAAGGCCTGGCCACCGTCAAAAACTGGTCCAGCAAATATTCCTGGTCCGAACGCATTCAGAATTTCAACGCCGGAGTGCTCCAGCTTCAGGCGGATGGTATTGCCGAGGTTCGACGCAAGCAGGCCGTGGATTGGGCGCAACGCCTTGCCCAGTTTCGCGAACAGCAGTGGGAGGTCTCCCAAAAGCTCGCGGCCGTCGCGCAATGCTTTCTCGAATCCTTTGGCGATGAGAACCTGAGCCAGATGACTCTCGGCCAGGCATCGCGCGCTTCGCATCTCTTCAGATCTCGCCCGGTTTGCTCTCATCGGAACCGAACTGCCGGTGGATGTTGAACCGGCTTTGTCGCCCGCGCAGCAGTCCTTAATGGACGCTTTCCGCCGTGTTTATGGCCAGGCGCCGGCGCAATCCGCCAATGCGAATCAAAATCATGCGGGCACTCACACCGCCGGTGAAGCGAAAGGTATTCAATGAACCCGCCAGCCCACAACGACGCACCCAGCCGGTTCATCTCCGAAGCGCATAACGCCGGTTGTCCGCCCGATCAGGTTCAGAATTTCATTCACGCCGGCATCATGCTTCAACCGCGCCAGCTGGCCGCCAGCGTCGCGGCCCGGCTTTGTGATCAACCGGATGGTCCCACCGCCGTTGGCTACGGCGGCGCGCGCGGCGGTGGCAAATCGCATTGGCTGCTCGCTCAGGTTGGCGCCGATGATTGCCAGCGGCTTCCCGGCCTCAAGTGCCTTCTCCTCCGCAAAGTCGCCAAATCAAATCTGGAAAGCATCGAGGATCTCCGCCTTCGCGTCCTGCATTCCTTGCCGCATGACTTCAGCGCCGCCCGTGGCATTCTTGCCTTTCCCAACGGCTCACGCATCGTCATCCGCCACTACCAGCACGAATCGGAGATCAACGCCTTCCTCGGCCTGGAATACGATCTCATCGCCATCGACGAAGCCACCACGCTGACCGCTCGCAAATACATGGACGTTCGCACCTGTCTTCGGACGTCCAAACCCAACTGGCGCCCGCGTCTCTATTCCACCACCAATCCCGGTGGCGTCGGCCACGAATGGTACCGCCAGACGTTCATCGTTCCGTCTGAACGCCGCTGCGAAATCGCCACGCGCTTCATCCCGGCTCGCGTCGAGGACAACAAATTCACCAAGTCCGAATACGTGAAAATTCTCGACGAGTGCGTCGGCTGGCAGAAGAAAGCGTGGCGCGATGGCAGCTGGCAAATCCCGGCAGGCCAGTTCTTCAACACGTTCCGGACGGAGGTTCACGTCATCGACAACTTCAACGAGTATGACGCGGTGGAATGGTTCGCTGCCATGGATTATGGCTATACTCATTACACGGTCGTTCTCCTCGGCTGCCGCAATGAACGCGACAACGTGTTCATTCTGGACGAACATGTGGAGCGTCTCTGGATTCCCGAGCGCCATGCGCTCGCTGTCAAATCAATGCTCCTGCGTCACCGCGTCTTTCCCAATGACAATACTCCGTGGCACATTGCCCGAAGAAATCCGGGCGCTCGTCTTGTCACCCTTCCCTCTGGCGAGATCGTGGACTTCATGGATCCACGTGCAGAAGAAATTCGCGGAGGCCCTCGCGTCCTCAGCCGATTCGTCGCCGGGTCCGATGTGTTCAGCCGGGAATCCAACGGTGCGAGCATTGCCAATCAGTTTCGAAAACATGGATTCTCCCTTCGTCCCGCCAACAGTAACCGCGTGGAAGGCTGGGCTGCCATCTTGAATCGCCTTGGCGATCCCGACGCGGGCATTGCGCCCACTCTGTTCATTCACCAGCGATGCGAGCGGCTGCTCAACTGTCTTCCATACCTGCAGCACGATCCCGATTCGCCAGCTGACATTTTGAAAACGAACGTCGATGAAGAAGGCTTGGGCGGCGATGACGCAGCCGATGCGTTGCGTTATCTCATCAGCACGAAACCGCGGACAATCCAGTGCGTGAAGCTTGGTGGTTTCTGAAAAATCCCGAAACCGGTCACGTTTGGTAATCTTTGGTAATCTCCGGCAATCCCTTGAACGGGGAGCGCGCCCGCCTCGGGCGCAGTCAGACGCGCCTCGCGGCTGACACGGACGCGTGAGAATGTCGGACCAATTGGTTCTTCACACGCCTGGTGTCCGGCGCAGGCGCGCTGAACCGCAGCCGGGCCGGCTGCGCGCCCATAAATTCCAATGAATCATCCTGCTTGGAGAAAACGCTGCAAAGCCCCCGTCTGGTTTGAGTTCATTGAAACGGATTTGTCCGCTAGCCATGGCTGCGAGGCTCCAAACAGCACGGAGAAGAATTTTTAAAAAACCTGTTGCAGGCCATTGGGTGTTTACCTATATTCCCGCCTCCGTTTCGCCTGAACAGGCCACGGACAGCATAACCTGCGGAACCGATAACTGATTCCCAACCGGGACAGGAATGATGGCTCCGCTCTCCAAGTAGCTGACTTGGTTGGGAACTGATTTTGATTTATGCCAGTTAAGACATTTAGACCGTTGACCCCGTCAACGCGATACGTAACGTTCGCCGATTACAGCGACATTACGAAGGACAAGCCTGAAAAGAGCTTGGTCCAGATCAAGTAGTAGACGGGTGGACGCAATCATTACGGCCGGGCTACGGCTCGTGGCATCGGTGGTGGCAAT
>CAMLLE010000449.1 GCA_946480555.1 uncultured Verrucomicrobia subdivision 3 bacterium | reverse complement strand
CTGAAACTTGGGTGTGATCCGAAGCGGGTGCATACAATCTCAGTCTCGTAATCGTAATCGTCCTCGGCTCCTTTGGGATTTCGAGGACGACGACGAGGACGGGGACGACATCACCCACTCGCAATCGCACTGCGTGGAACTTGGAACTTTGTTTGTCCCCTGCCCCTGTGCTAGCTTTCGCGCTCTTGTGGATATCGCGAAAGAAATTCAGAAGCGGCGCACGTTCGCCATCATCTCGCATCCGGACGCGGGCAAAACGACGCTGACGGAAAAGCTGCTGCTTTACGGCGGCGCGGTGCAGCTCGCCGGTTCCGTCACCGCGCGCAAAAACCAGCGCGCCACCACCTCGGACTGGATGGAACTGGAGAAGAAGCGCGGCATCTCGATCAGCTCCACCGTGCTGCAGTTCGAATACTGCGGCTACCGCATCAACCTCCTGGACACACCCGGCCACAAGGATTTCTCCGAAGACACCTATCGCGTGCTGACGGCGGTGGATTCCGTGGTGATGGTGATCGATTCCGCGAAAGGCATCGAGCCGCAGACGCGGAAGTTGTTCGAAGTTTGCCGCCAGCGCGGCGTTCCGATTTTCACGTTCATGAACAAGTGCGATCGCCCGATGAAAAATCCACTCGAGCTGATCGACGAACTGGAGCGCGTGCTCGGCATTGGCGCGTTCCCGGTGAACTGGCCGATCGGAAACGGATTTGAGTTTCAGGGCGTTTACGACCGGCAGTCGAAACAGTTCCACCTGTTCGAACGCACCGTCGGCGGGCAGCATCGCGCGCCGGTTCAGGTCGGCGGAATCGACGATCCGGAAATCCGCGATCGTCTGAACGACGAGACGTATCGCAAGACGGTGGAAGAACTCGAAATGTTGGAAATCGCGGGTCACTCCTTCGATGAAGCCGCGGTGCTGGCGGGAACCACAACGCCAGTGTTCTTCGGCAGCGGCATCAACAACTTCGGCGTCCAGTTGTTGCTGGATGGTTTTCTCAAACACTCGCCACCGCCGAAGCCGCGCGTGATGGCAGGGATTGAAATCTCGCCCGAGAACCCGGCCTTCAGCGGGTTCATCTTCAAGATCCAGGCGAACATGGATCCGAAGCATCGCGACCGCATTGCGTTCATCCGCGTCTGCTCCGGAAAGTTCGAGCGCGACATGACGGTGCACCATTCGCGATCGGAACGAAAAGTTCGCCTGTCCAGTTCGCACAAGATTTTCGGCAACGAACGGGAGACGGTGAACGAAGCGTTTCCGGGTGACGTGATCGGCCTCGTCGGTCACGACAGCTTCGGCATCGGCGACACGCTGACCACCGATCCGGGCATCAACTACAAGGAGATTCCGCGCTTCACTCCGGAGGCGTTCTCTTATTTGCACAATCCGAATACGGCGAAGTTCAAGCAATTCCGCCAGGGGCTGGAGCAGCTGCTGCAGGAGGGCGTGATCCAGGCGCTTTACCTGCGCGATTCAGCGCAAAAGATTCCGCTGCTGGCGGCCGTCGGCCCACTGCAGTTCGAAGTGGTGCAATACCGGCTGGAAAGCGAATACGGTGCGGAATCACGGCTGGAAGCTGCCCCGTGGAATGTGGTGCGCTGGCTGCCCGCAACCATCACGGAAGAGCAGCTCGACGCGCTTTCGCTGCCGACCGGCGCGCGCATCGCTTATGACATGGGCCGGAACCCCGTGGTGCTTTTCTCGAACGATTGGTCGGCGAATTATTTTTCGGAAACGAACAAGGGCATCGAGCTTTCGACCCTGCCGATCCAGACGGCGCGGGAGTAAGCTTGCCGGGTGGCGGCAGTTCATATGGCTTCGAGGCGGCAGCATCTCCTGCGCTCAAGGCGCGTCCCCGAAATCTCTTTTCCGCACGCAAAGTGCGCCAGTGGCTCTGGCGAGTTCCATTGAATCTGACCCGCGGATACGAATTGCCATCGGCGATGGCCTGATACCCACCGTTGCGGCTTGAACGCCAAAGCTGTCGCTTGTTTTGAGGACATTACCCGCGGGGTTTTCCCATTAAAGTGAGGATGCGGTTAAACCGATTAACTCATGTGGCTTTGCCCAAATACAGCTGCTGCCGTGAGATGCTTTAAACCTGCCGTGCCGGTGTCCCGGATTCTTCTTGTGTGTTTCCTGCCGCTGCTCCTTTCAGCCGTGCTGACGGGTTGCGGAAAGGAAGATGAACCATCGCCGACTCCGGCTGCCCCGGCCGCTGGCACCGTCGTCGAACCTTCCCGCGCGCCTGTTTACAAGCCCGCGCCGCAAACCGCCGTCCCAGCGGCAACGCCTGCTGGCGAACCAGATTTCGCCTCCATGAACCGGGAGCTGCGCCGCTGGATTCTCCGCAATCAGCGTCCGCCGAAAGATTTTGAGGAGTTTGCCGCCTCGTCGGGAGTTCAGTTCCCGCCGCCGCCTGCAGGGAAACGTTACGCCATCGACAAAACGATGCACGTCGTGCTCGTGAAACGTTGACTATGAAAAACTGTTTTCCCAATCCGGTCGTTCGCCCGCGCGCCGCTCGAGGCTTCACCCTGATCGAACTGCTCGTGGTCATCGCCATCATCGCCATTTTGGCAGCGATGCTTTTGCCCGCACTGGCCACCGCGAAGGCCAAGGCGCAGCGGACCCAATGCGCTTCAGGTCAGCGCCAGATCAATGTCGGTTTCCAGCTGTTCGCCACGGATCGATCCGACAAGTTTCCGCCGGCCGGCATTCACTACAGCAGCGCCCAGCTGTCATGGGATTCGTTCATTCACCGTTACATCGGCGGCGGCGCGTCCGATGCCGACCTCGCCGTGGGTGTGATGGACATTGAAGTCACGCCGAAGATTCTGGCCTGCCCTTCGGATCGTGCGCCAAAGGTGGTTTGGATCGGCGACCCTCCGTTTTTTGGACTGCGTTCCTACGCGATGAACAGCGTGGGGCCGGCTTGGGGTTCCGAGTATCAGGTCAGCACGGCGAACCGCACGTATCCGTTGCCATCCCTGAACGGACGCCGTGGCCCGGGAATCTATTGGATGGATGGCGGTGGCGCGCCGGATTGGGAAGCGCCCGGCTACAAGCAAACCGCCGTGCGCGATCCCGCGGGGACGCTGTTGCTGGTGGAACAGACCGGCGGACAACAGGCTGCCGGCAATGAATGGACCTGCATTTCCATCGGGCCGGAAACGTCCCAGAACGGCGGCGCGAACGGGAACTTGTATCAGATCGACCGGACCGCCCCCACACAGAACCCGGCTTCCGGCGCCGGCGTGAACCAGGGCAAAGCCCTTTACGCGGCGCATCAGCGGCGTTTTCAGTATCTATTCGTCGATGGCCATGTGGAGACGCTCAAGATCGAGCAAACAGTGGGCAGCGGCACGCTGGCAAATCCGCGTGGCATGTGGACGAATGCGGGCGGGGACTAGGGGGTGGAAGCCCCCGTTGTGGGGCTGTCGCCTAATTTGATGACATGCCATGCTGCTGTTCGCTGATACGATCAGCTACGATCAGAAGAGAACTCCACGTTCGACAAACTTTAGTTTGACCAACCTCCAACTGATTCAGCTCACACTATGAAAAAACCAAACATGAAGAGATGGCTGTCGCTGGCTGTCGCCGGCTTTGCCTGGGCGTCGACAAGTCTGCAGTCGCCTGCGGCCGAGAGTGTCGTGAAGTACC
>CAMLLE010000448.1 GCA_946480555.1 uncultured Verrucomicrobia subdivision 3 bacterium | reverse complement strand
CACGGCTTCCGCCGCCGGTTCGTCCTCCAGGAACGCAATGAGCGCCCAGCTATCCAAGACTTTGGTGGCCATAGTTCAGTTCCACTCTGATTTCAACACGGTTTCGAGATCGCTTCATCCGGCTATGCCATTCCTCCTCGTCGAATGCGGAGCAGGGAATCGGATGGGGAGGGAGTCTGCCTCAGAGTTCCCGTTCCGCCTTGCGATCTTCCATCATCGCCTTCATCACGCCCTTGCCCTTGAGCGAACCGCGCAATCCCCGAATGAACTTGGTGGTGACGGGCTTGATGAGAATGCCTTCCGGCGTGGACTCTACGTAGGCCCGCGTGCCGTCTTCAATCTCAAATTCCTTCCGCAGACGCCGGGGAATGACCACCTGGCCTTTGACCGAGAAGTAAACCGATTCCGCTTTTGTCGATACGTCCATGCCATATTCCTACCCTACACACAAAGTAAGTCAACAATGGCGTTGTTGGAATCTATTCACAGGGTTTTAGCCAGTTTGGCTACGTTCTTGATCCCTGGATTGCGCAGGCCCCGTTCAATTCCGCTGATGTAGGTCGGATCGAGCCCGGCTTTTTCAGCCAGGGATTCTTGCGTAAGCTTTCTTTCTTCCCGTTGCCGGCGGACGTTCAGTCCGAGCTTGGCGAGAATTCCATTTCGTTTCGACATGACTGATAGTCCATGCGAAACGCGTCGGCGGGTCTATGGACGATCAGTCAGGTTGGGTGCGAATTCGTGAATCCGTGTTTCATCCGTGTTTCATCCGTGGCCAGGGAGCGGATGTCCGAAGCGGTTCACAGGGAGGGATTCAAACTTCTGAAAAACATTGTGTTGGCGGGGCAAAGATTTAGTTTCTGCGCACGATTGATGAAGACGTTCGCGGAACTGAACTATCCGGGTCGCTTGATCGCGGTGGAGGGTCTCGATGGCTCCGGAAAGTCCACGCAGATTTACCTGCTCAAACGCTGGCTCGAGGCCGAAGGCATCCGCGTTTACTTCAGCGAATGGAATTCCTCCGAACTGGTGAAGTCCGCCACCAGCAAGGGCAAGAAGCGCGAACTGCTGACGCCCACCACCTTCAGCCTCATTCACGCCACGGATTTCGCGGATCGCTACGAACGGCATTTGCTGCCGCTGTTGCGGGCGGGTTACGTGGTTCTGTGCGATCGCTACATCTTCACCGCGTTCGCGCGCGACGTGGTGCGCGGTTGTCCGCCGCAATGGGTGCGCGGCGTCTATAATTTTGCCGCCCTGCCGGACATCACGTTCTTCTTCAAGGCGGACCTGGATGTCTCGTTGAACCGCATTCTCGAAGGGCGGCCCAAGTTAAAGTTCTTCGAAGCGGGAATGGATTTGCGGCTGTCGAGCGATCCTTACGAAAGCTTCCGCATCTTTCAGGGGCGCATCCTGGAGCAATACCTCGCAATGAGCACCGAGTTCCAGTTCATCGTCATGGATGCCAACCAGCGCGTCGAAGCGCAGCAAGGCATCGTGCGGCAGCTGGTGCAGGAACGGATCCGCCTCGGCGATTTCAAGCGTCGCAGCCCGCTGCCGCTTCCGCCCGCGCGCAAGGTGAAGAAAGTTGTGGATCTCGAAGACGAGCCCGTCGAATGAAAGCCAGACCACGCCACAACATCGTTGTTCCGCCCCATGGCCGGCGCCGTTTTTACGGCCACGGCATCCCCGGCGTGCAACCAGAGGAGCTGGTTGGGAAATTGATCGTGGTCGAAGGCGCGGATGGTTCGGGCCGTTCCACGCAGATCGCGCGGCTGGTGCAGTGGCTCGAAATCAGCGGTCACGCCACGGTGCAGGTCGGGCTGAAACGCTCCACACTCGTCAGCGAAGAACTGGATCGCGCGCAGGAGGGAAACATTCTCAGCCGGACAACGCTGGGTTTGTTTTACGCCACGGATTTTGCGGATCAACTGGAGAACATCATTTTGCCTGCGTTGAAGGCTGGCTTCATCGTGCTGGCGGACCGGTACATTTACACGCTCATGGCGCGCGACATGGTCCGCGGCATGGATGAAACGTGGCTGAAGAATTTGTATGGCATCGCGCTGGAACCGGACGCGGTGTTCTACCTGGAAGTGGATGCCGAGGAGCTCGTGCAGCGGAACCTGTCGAAGAATGCGACCCTGGATTACTGGGAAAGCGGAATGGACCTCGGCTTGTCGCGCGATTTGTTCGACAGTTTCGTGCAGTACCAGACCGCGATGAAATCGGCATTCCGGCAGCTGCAGAAGACCTACGGCTTCACCATTGTGAACAGCAACCGGTCAGTGGACGCCGTCACGGACGAATTGCGTCGCAAGATCAGCCGCGTGCTCGAAGGCAAACAGATGCTTTGAGCCCTAGCAGTTTGAGAAATTCAACCACGGATGAACACGGATCGACACGGATAGAAGAAAGTGCTTTCAGTGGATTCAACCAGCCGAAAGGTTGCATCCACCGGAGTTAACAATACCGCGCCGTAGTTCCTTATCGGTGTTCATCCGTGTGCATCTGTGGTTGAAGCAAATTCCCGCTGCGCGGCGCCGGTTGCCCACACAGTCGGATACCTTCGCCGTGCCCTGTCCAGAAATGCAGCTTGCAGCGCGGTGTAAAAAAATGGTTCAGTAGCGACCGGTTTCAGCCGATTCGAGGGATGATCGCTTAGTCGTGGTCTCATCATTGACAATATGCCGTCATCTGCTGTTTCAGAACCGATTGTGCGGAATTGCCCTCCTCCGGGAGTGGCAGCTCGCCGCGGCACCTTGCTCATCGTTGACGACGAGGAAGGGCCAAGGCAGTCCCTTCGCGTCATCTTCAAAGACGATTACAACGTGCTGATGGCCGAGAACGGCACGCAGGCCATCGAGTTCGCGCAAGCGAGCAAAGTGGATGTCGCCATCCTCGACATCCGCATGGCCGGCATGTCTGGAATCGAAACGCTCGAGCGGCTCAAATCCGTCTGCCCCGATGTCCAGGTCATCATGATGACCGCGTTCGAAACCACGGACACGATCCGCCAGGCACTGCGCCTGCGCGCGTGCGATTACATCAACAAGCCATTCGATCTTTCCACCGTTCGCGCCGCGGTCAGCACCGCCATGCAGCGTCGCACGCTCGAAAGCGAGATTCACGACAACGAAGAGAAGCTGCATCAGCTGCTTCAAGAACTGCAGAACCAGCGCATCGAAGAGCAGATCGCGAACACGCGCGGCGAAATTTACGCCAGCATTCTGCACGACATCAACGGGCCGCTGACCGTGATTTCCGGTTTCGTTCAACTGATGAACCAGCGTTTCGGCAATGCGCAACAACTGGGACGCGAGGACGTGGAGTTCCTCAAGGAACGCCTCAAGATCATCACGCGCCAGATCACGAATTGCATCGAGATTTCCCGCCGTTACCTCGGATTCCTCCGCCGCCAGTCTGACGAAGCCCCGCGCGTGGGCGTGAACCAGCTGCTTGCCGATCTCCAGCACCTCGTTCACGTTCACCCCAGCCTTCAGCAAAACACCTTCACCATGAATCCGCTGGTGGAAGACATCGGCGTGAAGATCAACGGCACCGATCTGATCCAGGTGTTGCTGAACCTCACCGTGAACGCGTTCCAGTGCACGCCGCGCATTCACAGCGTGACCGTTTCCGGGGCAGATCGGAAGAGCACACGTCTGAACTC
>CAMLLE010000447.1 GCA_946480555.1 uncultured Verrucomicrobia subdivision 3 bacterium | reverse complement strand
GTGCGCGGCGCAGGCCCGTTCAGCTATCAATGGCGAAAGAATGGAACGAACATCGTTGGCGCGATGGCCTCTGTTTACACCATCAACTCCGTTTCCGCCGCTGACGTTGCCAACTACTCCTGTGCGGTAAGCGGACCTGGCGGAACGATGATCAGTGCCAGCGCATCGCTCACATTGCTGGGTGCGCCGTTGATCACGCAGCAGCCGGTCAGCATCAATGCCGCCGTTGGCGATTCATTCCGGCTCACCGTCCGTGCGAACGGCTCTGCACCGATCACGTACCAATGGAAGAAGAACGGGTCGGCTCTCGCTGGCGAAACCAATCAGGCGCTCACGTTCGGTTCCGCGAGCCTGACGCAGTCCGGCACTTACACAGTTGATGTCACCGCCGCAGGCAACACCGTCGGAAGTTCGAATGCCGTCGTGAACATCGGCTTCGTTCCGGGTGCGCTGGACCTCGCGTGGATTCCTTCTATAACGCAGGGAACCAATCTCGCCTTGCGCAGCGTGGCGCGTCAGAACGACGGGAAACTTCTGATCGCTGGCAGTGCTTCGAACAATCGTGGCGTCTTCCGTCTGAACACGAACGGCTCCTTTGACGCCACGTTTGTAACCACGAACACACTTCCTGGCAGCGCCGTGGCTGTGGCAGCAGATGGAAAAATTCTCGCCGCATTCGGCAACACGCCGAACTCCTTTATTACGCGCCTTCAAGCCAGCGGCGCCACAGATTTGACCTTCTCCAACGTTTCGCTATCGGGAGCGCAGGCGTTCTTTGCCAAACCGCAGGTGAATGAGATTCGCGAGTTGCCCGATGGCCGCATCCTTGTTCTCGGCGGCTTCACGCACGTGAACGGTTCGCCGCGCACGAACATTGTCCGGCTCTTCGCCAACGGTGTCGTTGATACGAATTTCGCGCCCGCTGTCGTCGGTGCCTACAGCGAAGGCGCGCAGGCAGGCTATTCGCGCACGCTGCCGGATGGCCGTTTGCTTGTGCAGAACGTTCTCGCCGGCGGAAGCATGGGCTCGCTTCATCGCCTCAACCTCGATGGCCAGATCGAAGTCATTTACGGAATGACCAACAACTCAAGCCAGGTGCGCGCGGCGGCGTATCAGCCGGATGGCAAACTGGTGGTCGCACTGAGCGAGGGTGTGAATCACAGGCTGACGCGATACAATGTCAACGGCAGCATCGACACCACCTTCGCGAGCCCGCTGCTCTACAAGGGCAATTTGTATCGCGTCGCGCAGCTGCTCGTTCGGCCGAGCGGACGCATTCTTGCGCTGGGCTATCTCAGCCGCCTGGACGGCTCCACCGTCACGGCGCTGGCGAGCAACTGGATCAGCGGTGTCGTGGCAGTCAACGCGGATGGCACGCTGGACCAGACCTTCAATCGGTTCACCGGGCTGGAGGCGAATTCGTATGGATACAAATGGGTCAACGCCGCGTTGCCGATGCCTGACGGCCGTGTGCTCGCTGTCGGCGAGTTTGCTTCGTGGAACGGCCAGCCGCGTCACGGAATCGCGATGTTGTTCGACACATTGATCGATCCTGCCTTCAACCAGCAGGTCGCAAACTACACGTTCAACCAGGGCGACAACATGGTGCTCAATCCGCTCCCGTTCAGCGCTGGAAACACAACCTGGCAATGGCAGCGCAACGGCACGAACCTCGTGGGCCAGACCGGTCCGACGCTCACGCTCAATGGTGTGCTTCCAACGGACACCGGCATTTACACGCTCATCGGCACGTCGCCATACGGCTCGAACAGCTTCTCGTTCAATGTCGTTGTGCTTGGGAAACCGCAGATTCTGGTTCAACCGGTCGCGCCGCCGGCAGTGGTGGCGAATCCGTTCCAGCTTTCCGTCACCGCGATTGGCGTCGCGCCGATGACGTATCAATGGCGCAAGGACGGAACGAATCTCCTCGGCGCAACGTTCTCCACATTCACCAACGTGAATGCCGCGCTGCCCGACTCCGGCGCTTACGACGTCATCATTCAGAACGCGCTCGGTTCTGCGACCAGTTCGGTTGCCATCGTGACTGTGATCATTCAGCCAGGTTCCCTGAGCCTGGGCATCAGCAACAACCTTCCGAGCGTGACGCGCATTGTGAAGGAGCGCAGCGGCAGCTTCCTGCTGCAGGTGAATACTTCGATTGCACGGCTGTCGCAGGCGGGAACCTTCGATGCCGCTTTCAGCAACACGCTGCGCACGGCTCTCGGCAACGTGTCCGTCAAAGAAATGCTCACGGATGAATTCGGCCGGGTGTATGTCGCAACGACTTCTCCGAACGAGGTGCGACGCTTCCTGTCGAACGGCGCGGCGGATACCAACTATCCGACGATCTCGCTTTCAACGCAGGCAAACGACATCGCGCTGGGCGCAGACGGATCGCTGTTCGTCGCGACCGGTGCGGCCGCGGGGCTGGCGAAGTATCTGCCCAACGGTGCGGCGGACGTGATGTTCAACACCGCTGTTGCTACGAGCCTTTCCGGCTTTGGCGTGCTGCTGACCGAGGTGCAGCCCGACGGCAAAGTGTTCGCCGCGTTGTCCGGCCGCGTGCGCCGGTTGAATGCCGACGGCACGCTCGACGCGACGTTTGCCGCCAACAACATCAACAACGTCCGCGGTTTCCTGCCGCTGGCCGACGGCAGCTACTTCATGTGGGGTTCATTCAACGGCGGCTTCACGGTCAATGGCGTGCCTGTGACGCTACGCCAGCTGACGCGCTTCCTGCCGGGCGGGCTGGTGGATCCCAACTTCCTCGCGCCTTCGTTCACCGGAATTGTTTACGACATCAGTCCGCAAGAGAACGGTCGCATCATCATGGTGGGATCGTTCTCCACCGTGGACAGCGTGAGCCGGCCTTACGTGGTGCGGCTGCAATCGAACGGCGCGGTGGACACGACGTTCAACACGGGCGCGGGTCCGAATTCGGTCGTCGCAGCGAGCGCACTTCTTGGCGACGGCCGCGTGCTGATCGCCGGCAGTTTCAATCAGGTGAACAACGTCCCGCGCAATGGGCTCGCGGTGTTGAACGGCGACATCGCCAATCTCAGCTTCACCGGCGAACCGGTGAGCGTGGTGTTGAATCACGGCGAAGCGCTGAACCTGACCGGCTCTGCGGTCGGCACGAGCGCGATCAATTATCAATGGCTGCGGAACGGTGCCTCAATCGCGAACGGCGCAAGCTATTCGGTGCCGACTGTCACGACGAACGAAGCCGGGCTTTATCAGCTCGTGATCTCCAACCTGAGCGGCAGCAAGACCAGCGCAGTCGCCAGCGTGACAGTTCTCGCGAATCCGATCTTCCTCAAGCAGCCGTCGAGCACGAACGGTTATCTTTACAAGGCGGTGACGTTCGCGCCGGAAGTGCGCGGCCGCGCTCCGGTGAGTTATCAATGGTTCCGTGACGGCTTTGCGGTCACCAATCAGGGCACCAACGTCACGCTCACACTGACGAACTTGCTGTTCGCCGACGCGGGCAATTACACGCTCGTGGCGTCCAACTCGCTGGGCGTTTCCACCAGCGCCGTGGCGAATCTGACGATCAGCATTCTGCACGGCTCGGTCGATCTGGCGTTCGATGCGAAGACTTACCTGCAAGGCGGCAATGGTCTCACGATGCTGCCGGACGGCCGGTTCTACGTGGCGGCGCATTACTATTCCA
>CAMLLE010000446.1 GCA_946480555.1 uncultured Verrucomicrobia subdivision 3 bacterium | reverse complement strand
TATGACGCAGCTGAAGTTGAAGAAGACCTTGGAGCCGACGCTGATGTTCGTTCCATAATCACAATGGAAGGGCGGCTGAATCCAGACATCGCTCGGATAGCCGAATAGCTCCGTCAGAATCTGCCGTCGAAGCGCCTGCTGTTCCTCGCTGGAATCGTTGAGCACCTTGCACAACTGCCGGCAACGCTCGCGTTCACGGCTGAGTTGCGCGTCCAGCGGATCGTACAATTCCCCCGCCAGCATCTTCTCCTTTTCAGTTTTCATGGAGAACTTAAGCTTCGCCAGAACTGCGACAACACTCGTGCCCAAGTGTGCCGGCCACGGACCCGGCTCTACACTTTCGGTTCGACACCGGACGCGCGGTAGCTCGCCACCACCCAGTCGCTGAGCGTCTTGTCCGGCTCTTCCACCGCGTCTTTGTCGAGCACAAACTCCCGCGGACCCGAGTTCTGCACGATCAACTTCAACCCAAAGTGGAAATCCTTGAAGCGGTCCGCGCAAAGGTCGCGCACCGACTGGCCTTTTCCCAAGGCCTGCGTCACCAATGCGTCCGCCGCAGCTTCGGTGAAGCGAATCGCGATCTTGTGCGTTTCTTCAAACCGGCGCGCAAATTCATCCACCACCTGCCGCGCCACCAGACGTTCCTCCTGTTTGGGATCGGACAATATCTTCTCCAGTTCCGCGATCGGGTTCTCCACCAGGCCGGGGGTCACCACGAAACGCTTCACGGGTGTGGACGGCAGCTCAAATTTGATGTCGCGAAAGATTCGCTCGCACACCGTCATCAATCCGCGCGCGCCCGTCTGCTCCAGGCTCGCACGCTCCGCGATCTTGCGGAGTCCTTCGTCCGAGAACAGCACCTCAATTCCATACGCGGCGAAATCCTGTTCGTATTGCCGGATGATGCTGCCTTCGGAATTCTTCAAGATCAGGTAAAGATCCTCAGCATTCAGGGGATTGCAGACCACGCGCACGGGCAGACGCCCGATGAACTCAGGTTCAAACCCGAACTCAATGAAGTCGCGCGTGGTCGCCGCCGCCATCACCTGACCGTCGGCTTCCAACGGCTGTTCCTTCACGGCAAATCCAATTGCTGCCTCGCGCAAACGCTTGCGAACGATCTTCTCCAAGCCGTCAAACGCGCCGCTGACAATAAACAGAATGTGCTTCGTATTGATCGTGCTTGGCGCCTTCTTACCGCGCTGACTGAGATCCATCATCGCCTGAATCTGCCCGGCAATGTCGTTGGGCGATCGCGCCGGCACTTCAGTCTCCTCCATCAACTTCAGCAAGTTCGTCTGCACACCGCGCCCGCTGACATCGCGGCCCGAGGTGTTGCCGGCGGAAGCGATCTTGTCGATCTCGTCGATGTAAATGATCCCGTATTGCGCACGCGTCACGTCGCCATCCGCCAGCCGGACCAAATCGCGCACCATGTCCTCGACATCCGCGCCGACATAGCCGGTCTCCGAAAACTTCGTTGCGTCTGCTTTTGCAAACGGCACGCCAATCAACTCGGCCGCGCTGCGGATCAGGTAGGTCTTCCCCACGCCCGTCGGCCCGACGAGAATGACGTTCTGTTTCGCATAATGCGGCGTGGCCTTCCCCTCCAGCGCCAGGCGCACGTGATGGTAATGGTCGCACAGCGCGACGCTCAGGACCTTTTTGGCTTCGTCCTGCTTGATCACGAAGCGATCCAGGAATGCCTTCACTTCGCGCGGCGTCTGCTTGAATTTGAAGGCGTCGGAATCCTTCCGGGCGTCAGCCGGCGGATTCTGAAATTCCGGTTCAGCATTCGGGCCGCGGTTCTGGAAGCGTTGGCGGACAAATTCGGAAAGCTGGCGTTGAAATTCTTCGGGCGACAGCGGCCCGGCGGCGTTCAGGGTTTTCATGTCTGATGCGGTAATGGAATCACTCTTGCCACACAATGGCGGATTTGCAATATGACCGCCACGTGCAGCCAACCACTCAAACTCCAGGCGAAAAAAGATTTCAAACCGCGCTGCTGCGTTTCGACGAGGAGAATTCGCGCGATCCCAATTTCGAACCCGTGAACGGCGCCCCGCATCCGCGCGAGCTCGCCTATTCAAAACGGCTGACGGACTGGGTGCTGCGGTTGAATCCAGATGCGTCCGAACCTCTGCGCCTGGCGGCGCGCTGCCAGCATTTGTGCCGCTGGATGATTCCACGGAATTCGTTTCCGATGACGAAATCTGGCTACCTGCAATGGCGGCAGAAGTTGAAGCAGTTTCACGCCGAACGTTCCGGCGAAATCTTGCGTGAAGTCGGATATCCCGAGGACATGGTGCAGCGCGTGCAAACGCTCAACCTTAAGAAAACCCTGAGTGATCCGGAGACGCAAACCTTGGAAGACGCGCTCTGCCTGGTGTTCCTTGAGCACCAGTTCGGTGAACTGATCGACAAGAGCACGGAAGAGAAGGTGATTAACGCCGTGCAGAAGTCCTGGGCCAAAATGTCCGAAGCCGGACGCGCCGAAGCGTTGAAGTTGAATTACGCTCCGCGCGAGAAGGCACTGCTCGAAAAGGCGCTGGCGGCAGGTTGATTTTCCGGCTCAACAGTTTTTTGAAGGTAGGGCGCGTCGCTCTGAGCACGCCGTTCTCATTCGCAACATCCAACATCCAACATCCAACTCTCGCCCATCCGGAAGCCGAGAACTGTTGCGCTTTGAGGCCCCGCCGCTACTTTTACGCCCATGCGTTTTATCGGGAACATCATCGAGAAACTGCAACGGCATCCGAAACGAATCGTGTTTCCGGAAGGACTCGAGCCGCGCGTGCTCCAGGCCGCCCGCCAGTTTCATTCCCTGCGCCTCGGCGCTCCGATCCTGCTCGGGGACCGTCCGAAAGTGAAAGCACTCGCCGAGGAACTGAACATCTCGCTGGAAGGCATCCGCGTCATCAATCCAGCCGAAAGCGATGAACTCGACAATTTCGCCCGCCGCTTCGCCGCGCTTCGCCGCGCTCGCGGCTTGAAGCCCCCCGAAGCGCGCAATGCCATCATGCAACCCAATTACTTTGGTGCGATGATGCTCGCGATGCACCAGGCCGACGGTCTGGTTTCGGGCACCAGCCACACGACGGGCAGCGTGCTGCGCCCATTGTTTCAAATCGTGAAAATGGCGCCGCAGGCCAATACAGTTTCCAGCTGCCAGATCATGGAGGTGGAGGATTCGCGCTTCGGCGAGAATGGCGTCTTGTTCATGGCGGATTGCGGCGTGATTCCGGAACCCAGCGTGGATCAGCTGGCCGACATCGCAATTTCCACCGCCCAGCTTGCGCGGCAGCTTCTCGGCATTCGCCCCCGTGTCGCTCTGCTGTCGTTTTCCACCAAGGGCAGCGCCATGCATCCTACCGTTGGGCGCGTTCAAGCGGCCACAGCGCTGGCGCAGAAGAAGGCCGAAGACATGCGGCTCGATGCGGAGTTCGACGGCGAACTTCAAGTGGACGCCGCGCTCGTTCCGGAGATCGCTTCGCGCAAGCTGCCGGACAGCAAAGTGGCCGGCGCGGCAAACGTCCTTGTTTTTCCTGAACTCAATTCCGGAAACATCGCCAGCAAACTCGTCCGGCATATCGCGCGTGCCAATGCTTACGGTCAGATTCTTTTGGGGCTGGACCGTCCGGCAGCGGACGTTTCGCGCGGCTCAAACGCCCATG
>CAMLLE010000445.1 GCA_946480555.1 uncultured Verrucomicrobia subdivision 3 bacterium | reverse complement strand
CCCCCGATCTGCCGACACGGATGGCGATGGATTAACGGACGGCGCAGAGTCCGCTACGAATGCGCTCGCGGCCGACAGCGATGCGGATGGATTGTCCGATTACGACGAGCTGAACGGGCCGATCCCGAGCAATCCGAATCTGGCTGACACGGATGGCGATGGGGTGTCTGATCGCGAGGAAGTGCAGCGCGGGTTCGATCCGGCGATCAATCCGGGAAGCATCCCGGGTTTTGCTGGTTACGTTCCTGTGTATTACGCGTCGCCATCGCGCTGGGAATGGACCGTTGAGAATGTGCAGCTGGTGTGGGATCACAGCGTGGGTGCCATGGCGCCGAATGTCTGGAACGAGGACTCGTTGTTCGAACTCGCCGTGCGCAATCCTGCCAGCAGCGACTGGCGGACGCTGGGGATGGCGCTGCGCTATTACAATGGATCGATCACGCACCTCTTCCATTCGGAACCCGGCGGGGCGTTCAGTTATCCAAGCCAGCCGGCGCGCAATATCTGGGAATCCGATTACGGCAATTCGCCGGCTGACCTGCGCGGCAAACTGGGATTCAGCGGGCACGGCCCCGCCGACATCTCGTCACGTTTGAAGTTCCGGCTTCAAGCCCAACGAATGGCGACAAGCAATCTCTGGGTCGTGACGTTCTCCATCACCAATCAGACCAGCAACACTCTCGTGATCTCGCGGTCGTTCACCAATTGCATCGTGGCGCACTCCGGCGTGAACAACGGTTCCGCAACATGGGCCGATTACAGCGGCGTTCCCGGCACGTGCAGCATGGTGGTACATCAGGGAGTGCGCCTCTTTATCACAACCAACGACGTCGCAAACCTTCCCGAATTCGCTGCGTTCCGCGATCGCGACAAAGACGGGATGCCGGACGCTTGGGAGACCAGTCACGGGTTC
The DNA here is from genome assembly GCA_946480555.1 of uncultured Verrucomicrobia subdivision 3 bacterium. The sequence continues at coordinate 2,766 of CAMLLE010000445.1, read as the reverse complement.
AATCCGTTGGCACTCATTGACGCGACTCAGGACGCTGATAACGACACAGTGAACAATCGGGATGAATTTCTCGCCGGCACAAATCCGCACGCTGCGGACACGGATGGTGACGGCGTTGCCGACGGGGTTGAGCGCACCAATGGCTCCGATCCGGTTCAATCAGCCAGCAAGCCGCAATTCGCCGGCGAATCGTGGCCAGTTGGCGAGGACATGGACGGCAGCGGAATGCCGGATACGTGGGAAGTGCGTTATCGCGCGCTGGGATTGCAGCCGCACGGGGATTCCGATGGCGATGGCGTCTCGAACGCACGGGAAGCCATGGACGGCACGAACCCGTTCGACGCCGCTTCAAGAATGTTCGTTAACCTGTCCATCGCAACCAACGATGTGCTGCTTCGCTGGCCTGTGATTGCAGGCAAGACTCAAACACTGTTCACCAGCTCTTCGTTGACGAACTGGACGCAGTTCCAAGGGCCACTTTCGAATTTCGAAAATCTCGTTCAAACGCAGTTTACCAATCGGCTGAGGCTCACCAACCGGGAGTTCTATCGCGTCACGACGCAAGATCGAGACAGCGATGGCGATGGCTTGTCCGATTGGTCCGAAGCAGTTGTGGGCAGCGACCCGTATCGCGCGAACAGCGTTCACAAGCCATCGCCAGTCATCAATTCAACAGGCGCGATCACTGGTTTTGTTTCGGGCGACTATGCGGGTTTCGTGCAGCAGATGCTTGTGCAAACCGGGTTCGTGACCCGCGCGCAAGCGGCGCGGCTGCTTCAACAGGCGAGCTTCGGCGCGACCCCGCGGGATCTCGACCGTGTGCAGCAGCTTGGGATCGAAGGCTGGATTCGTGACCAGATGACCAACCAGCCGCCGACCCTGCATCGCCGGTACATTGAGCAGATTTACGCGGACTTCGATGGCGCGCGCACGGACCTGACGTACTCCTTCAACGACATGGACGAGTTCATCAATGGCAACAACGCCACCACGCCGTTCGCGCGGGCGGCCATTGCTGGAACTGATCAGCTGCGGCAGCGCGTGGCGTTTGCGTTGAGCCAGATCCTGGTGGCTTCGCGCCGCGATCCAAACCTGGAAAACAAGCCGCTCGCGATGACGGATTTCTACGACATCTTTGTCCGGAACGCGTTTGGCAGTTACTACGACGTGCTGCGCGAGGTGACGTTCCATCCCGTGATGGGCCGCTACCTGAGCCACGTTGGAAACCAAAAGGCGCGGCCGGAGATCAATCAGTATCCCGACGAGAACTACGCGCGCGAAGTGCAGCAGTTGTTCACGATCGGCTTGTGGGAATTGAACGAAGACGGTACGCGCCGGCTGGATGGCTTCGGCCAGCCGATTCCCACTTATGGCAATGCCGAAATCACCGAGTTTGCCCGCGTCTTCACGGGCCTTTGGTTCGGCGGTCAGGCCTGGGGAAATGGTGGTTGGAGCGACGACGATTGTTCCGTTCCAATGCAGATGTGGGCCGAGAAGCATGATTTCGGAGCGAAAACTTTGCTCAATGGCTTCACGATTCCGGCGCGCGCGCCGAGCGTTGCCGGCGGCATTCGGGACGTCGACGACGCGTTGCGCCATTTGTTCGATCATCCCAACACGCCGCCCTTTGTCTGCAAACAGCTGATTCAATTTCTCGTCACGAGCAATCCGTCCGCTGAATATGTTGCTCGAGTGGCTGCGAAGTTTCGCAACGACGGATCGGGCCGGCGCGGCAATTTGAGCGCGGTGATCAAAGCCATCCTGATCGACGAAGAAGCCCGTGGCGCGAGGAGGTTTGCCGGTGCGCCGGAGTTTGGCCGCCTGAAGGAACCGGTGCATCGCGCGATGGCGATTGCCCGCGTCGCGCGGCTGGATCAATACGAGCGCCTTCTTTGGTGGAGCTGGGGTGAGTTCAACGCCGCGGCGTTCCAGGAACCCGGTTACTCGCCGAGTGTCTTCAATTTCTTCCGGCCAGGTTATCAGCCGCCGGGGCTGCTGACTCAGCGTGGCCTGGTTGGACCCGCATTCCAGATCACCGACAGCTATTCCAGCATTTCATTTCCAAACAAGCTTTGGGAAATCACGTGCGAGGGCTTGAAACTCTACGACATTTATCGCTTCGCTCCGGATTATGCGGACCTCCTGCCGAGTGCGGGAGACAGCGCGGCGCTCGCCGATCAGGTGAACGATCTGTTCTGCGGCGGCTCCATGTCGGCCACCACTCGCGACCACATCATCGCGGCGCTCAACCAGGTCCATGATCGTGACCGGCTGCTGCGGATTCGCATGGCCGTGTATCTCGCCGCCGCGTGCCCGGAAGGCGCGGTTCAACGTTAATCATCCCAACTCGAGCCATGGCAAATCCCATCTCCCGCCGCGGATTCCTCAAGCAACTGAACTGCGCAGCGATCGGATCGTCCGCAGTCCTCAACACGCTGCTCAACCTCAAGCTCGCCAATAGCGTCTCGGCGCAGAGCGGACCGCTGGACAACAAATCGCTGGTCTGCATTTTCCTCAGCGGCGGCATGGATTCCTTCAATGTGCTCGTCCCGTGGGAACAGTCCGCTTACAACACCTACGCCATTTCGCGCGGCGCGTATGGATCGGACGGCGGACTGGCGCTGGACCGCAATGCGCTTCGACAGCTTGCCGCGCCGTCCGCGAACTTCGGATTGCATCCGGCTTGTGTGAATCTTCAAGCCATGGCCAACGGCACCGGCGCGTTTGCGGGCAAGCGCCGGTTGGCGTTCGTGGCAAATGTGGGAA
>CAMLLE010000444.1 GCA_946480555.1 uncultured Verrucomicrobia subdivision 3 bacterium | reverse complement strand
CGGCTGGCCGTCGCGGCGCAACGGGACGCTCAACATCAGGACGCCGTTTTTGCTGACGATGTCGGCGAGCATTCGAACCACCGACGAGGCGGGCTTGTACTGTTTCCGGTCGTAGATTCCCCGGTCGTAATGCCATGAGCCGATGCAGGTGTCGGTCTGCCAGGTTTGCGGCAGGATGTCGTTCGCTTTGCCGCGTTCGATGTCGTACACGAGCGCCCGGCGCTGGTCTTCTTTCAGCCATTTGCCGTTCATCACGGCTTGGGCGCGGCCTTTCTTAAGGCGCGTGTTGTAGAAGTGCGCGGCGAGGTTCAAACCAATTTCATCCGTCACGCCATGGAACGGCAGAATAGTGTCGTCGAAGTAAATCTGGTCCGGCTTGTAGTCATCCCACAGCTGGACCGTGCGCTTGTAGAATTTCTCCATGTAAGCGGCGTCTGGAACGGTCGCGCCGGTCTTCGGATTCCAATCCCACCAACCCCAGCCCGATTGATTGCCGGTTGGGTGGTTCTGCGCATACAACTCCTGTGGATCGAGCCCTTCCCACCATTGGCCCTTTCCATCGGCTTTCGTCAACTTACCGTCGTAAGGCACTCCAGCGAAGGGCCCCTTCTTATCCGCCCCTTGCGATGTTTCATACCACGTCCAGGCATGCGATGCGTGGACGCTCACACCGAAACGGAGCCCGTGCTTGCGCGCTGCCTTCGCCCAGCCGCCGATCAAATCCTTCTTCGGTCCGAGCGCGACGGAATTCCACGGCTGATACTTCGAATCGTAGAGATCGAGATTGTCGTGGTGATTGGCGAGTGCCATGAAGATCTTGGCGCCATTGTCCTTGTAGAACTTCAACAGCGTGTCCGGATCGAAGCGCTCCGCCTTCCAGACGCGGATGACGTCCTTGAAGCCGTTGGTTGACGGATGGCCGTATTCGGCGACGTGCAGCTTGTATTGCCAGCCGTCCTCCTGATACATGCCGCGCGCATACCAGTCGCCGTGCTCCGGCTCGCATTGAGGTCCCCAGTGCGCCCAGATGCCGAACTTTGCGTCGCGATACCATTCCGGCGCGTCCTGGTAATTCGTCAGCGAATTCCAGTCCGGCTTGAATGGCCCTTCGGCAATCGGCGGCAGCTTCAGTGCGTTGGTTTGTGCCGACGCCATAACAAGCGAACAAGCCAGCGCCAGCACGGTCGATTTGATTTGGTTTGGTATCATAAATTCAAGATTTCTCCGGAGGTTCGTGTCCGATTCCCCATGCCTAGGGTCTTATCAGTCGGAAGAAAACCGCATCTTCCGTCACCTCCAATGGCACGATCATTTGGTTCGTCTGGATCGAGCCGGCAATGGTGCTCCAGTTCGTGCCCAGGCCAACCGCGAGGCTGTTGGTCTGCGCCTGCAATTGCCAACCGGTGTGATCCTGCGGCCAGTTGAGTTGCAACTGATTGCCGACGGCAGTCAGACCGAGTTCGGTCGGCGCAAATGACGTGGGCCGCGCGCTGACTTCGAGCGAATTGGTTCCCTCGCCACCCGCATTCACGCCGCTGACCATAAAGTAATACAGCGTGCCGTTGTTCAGGCCCGTGTTCGTGAACGTGAGCGTGGCGTTGGTGGCGACATTGACATAGCCGCCGCCGCTCGTGGTGGAGCGTTTGACGTAATAGGTCGTCGCCGTGGCCGAGGCATTCCAATTCAGCGCCACCTGTGCGTCGCCCGCCACTGCGGCCAGGCCCGCGGGCGCGGCCGGCGGAGAAACCATCAAGGCGGCAATCTCGCCGACCGTGAGAATCCGGTCATACAAGCGCACGTCGTCGAGCGTGCCGTTGAGGAAGTTGTTCGCGGTTTGCAGACTGCCGATGCGTAAAACCTCCGGGAACGTGCGCGAACCCGTCGGGCCCGTGCCGCTGCCGCGCAAGACACCGTCCACATACACCGCCATCGCGCCGCTGGTGTTGTTGCGTGTGGCCGCGACATGATGCCACGTCCCGTCGTTGATGTTCACGGACGATGCAATTGTCGTGTCACCGCCGGTCGAGCCAACGCCGAGCACGAACTTTCCATTCACAATCGCCGTGCCCCAATCCGCGCCGCCGCCGCCAACTTCGCCGTCCACCAAGCCCTTGCCGTTCCACCATTGCGCGCCCGCCGTGCCAGCGGTGTCCGTCGTCCTCACCCACATCGCGACCGTGAAGTCATCCGTCACGGAGCGCGGGATGGAAACGTAGCTGCTCGTGCCATTGAATTGCGCGGCTTGCGCGCCGAGCTTGCCCGCGACGTAACTCAGCGCCGTGGCCGTACCGTGATTGCCGCTGCCGCTGCTGTCCTGCGCATCGCCTTCAAACGCGTAGAGCGCCCGGACCTCTCTCGGCGTGGCGCTGGCCTCGTTGGAATCCGGCCCCGCGCCAAACGCGTTCGTGCCGGCAACGACGTAGTAGTAAGTGACGCCATTCGCCAGCCCGGTGTCGGTGAAACTGTTCGCGGTCACGCCACTGGCGACCGTCACGAACGAGTCGCCGCTGACGAGGGAGCGTTTGACCGTGTAACTGTCCGCGCCGGAAACGACGCTCCACGTCAGCGCGATTTGTTGATTTCCGCCAGCCGCTACGAGATCAACAATCGGCCCCGGCGGTTGATTGGATGGCTGACCGTAAATAATTCCGCGGCCTTCCGTGCCGAAATAAACGCGGCCGAACACGCGCGGGTCGGCGCAGAAATCATGCACCGTGGCGAGGCCGAACTGGTTTTGGTTGTCATTGATCCGGACCCAGGAAGCGCCGGCATTGTCGGAGCGATAAATTCCCAACGCGCTGGCGCCGTTGGCACGGCCGACGATGAAGATGGCCGGATACGACTGGCCCGCGGCCGCCATGCCGAAGGAGACGAACCTCGCCTCTTGCACGCCGGAAACCGTGGTGAAACTCGCCCCAGAATTGATTGAACGTGACAGCCCGCTGTTGCCGCGCGGCAGCCAGATGTGCCCCTCCTGCCCGAACACCGCGCGCGGGTTCTGCCCGGAGGCAATCGCCGCACCTTGAGTGAAGCTCACACCGCCATCCGTGCTGACATAAATTCGGTCGGTTCCCGTCGTGGAATAGATGTAGAACTTGTTGCTGTTGACGCGGTCGGAAATCACCCGCCCGTTTCCAACCGGGCTGCCGGTGGAAGCGGTCCACGTCGAGCCGTTGTTGGTCGAATAATACGCGCCCGCGCCCTGTGGCATCCAGACGATGCGGCTGCCGCTGGCGGAAACGGCGAGATTGCCGACACCATTCGCGGCCTCGGCCGGGAAAGTCGGAAAGTCGCTCCAGGTGGTTCCGCCATTCGCGGAGAAGCAGCCATACGGCGAATCCGAGAAAAGCCGGGCGATGAAATTCGGATTGCTCTGGACAAAATCAATTCCCAAGGACGTGCTGCGATGCGTGTTGAAGTAGTCCGCCACCGGCGGCGAGACATCGAGATTGTAGTGACGAAAACCGCCGATGTCGCCGTGCGCGCTCAACAGATTCGGGCCGCTGGGCGGACTGGCCAGGCCGAGCGGCACGGTTTCTTCAATGCCGTCGTTGTAAAAGCGCCAATTGACCGAGCCGGCGGTGAGATTCGTGGTGGCGATCACCCCGTAACCTGTGACAAAGAAACAGCGATTCGAGTTGAAGGGGTCAAACGTCACGTCGCCGGCCCAATGCGGATTCCGCGAC
>CAMLLE010000443.1 GCA_946480555.1 uncultured Verrucomicrobia subdivision 3 bacterium | reverse complement strand
CCGGCGAATGGGACTACGGCTACATGTCGTTCCGGGTGGATGCCACGCCGCACGTTCGCTTCGGGCAAACGAACGTGATCGTCGTCCAGGCGGATACGCGCCGTCACGGATCGCGCTGGTATCCCGGCGCGGGCATTTACCGCAAGGTTCAAATGACCGTGACAGAGCCGGTGCACATTTCGCATTGGGGAACATTCGTCACCACACCGTCCGTGAGTTATGGACGCGCCACCGTCCGCGTGCGCTCCACGATCGAAAACCATGAATCCACCAACCGGAATGTCGTCGTCGAGGTCTCGATCATGGATCCGGGGGGAAAGTCGGTTGTCACAAGCAAAAAGCGCGGAACGGTGCCGCCCGACGGCTCGACCGAGGTGGATCAGCAGATGTTCGTACCGAGCCCGCAGCGCTGGGATGTTGACCGCCCGAATCTTTACACCGCCAAAACGATCGTTCGCGTGGAGGATAAAGCCGTGGACTCCGAGTCGGTGAAGTTTGGCATCCGCACGTTCGTTTTCGACGCCGACCGTGGCTTCTTCCTCAATGGACGCCGGGTGCAGTTGCTTGGGGTGAATCTGCATCACGATCTCGGCGCGCTCGGAGCGGCATTCAATCGCCGCGCGATGCAGCGGCAGTTGGAGATCATGAAAGAGATGGGCGTCAATGCGCTCCGCACCAGCCACAATGCGCCGGCTCCGGAAGTGTTGGAGATTTGCGACGAGATGGGAATTTTCGTGTGGGACGAATGTTTTGACAAGTGGGACGCCACCGCGGACAACCTCGGCGGACCGACGAACGTGTTGCCCATGGCGATCCGTCAGCTCAACAATTTCGTCCGTCGCGATCGCAACCATCCGAGTATCTTCGTCTGGTCGGTCGGCAATGAGATCGGCACATCAGTCGATGAGCGTGGCGACGGAATGTCTTTCGGGCGATTGGCGGGCATGCGCGATGCGATCCGGAAACTCGATGATACCCGGCCGGTCGGGATTGGCTGCCACACGCCAGAGACGGTCAACCAGCCGGTTTATGACCCGCTGGATCTGACGGGCTGGAACTATGGACGGCGTTACGCTCGATACCGCGACACCTACCCGGACAATCCGATCCTTTACAGCGAATCCGCCTCGACGGTTTCCACTCGCGGGCATTACGCATTCCCTCTGGCGCACGGCAAAACGCAGTATCCCGGCGGCACTGAACATGTCAGTTCTTACGACCTCAGCGCCACGTCCTGGTCCGACATACCCGATTACGAATTCAAGTTGGTGGAAGACGACCTGTTCGTGGGCGGGGAGTTTGTGTGGACTGGTTTTGATTACCTGGGCGAACCGACGCCGAACGGGCGCTCTGCGCGAAGTTCATATTTTGGCATCGTGGACCTCGCGGGCATTCCGAAGGACCGATACTATCTCTATCGCAGCCATTGGCGGCCGGATGTCCAGACGATCCATATCCTGCCGCATTGGAACTGGCCGGACCGGGTCGGCAAGAACGTTCCGGTGTTTGTCTATACGGATGGCGATTCGGGCGAACTGTTTCTGAACGGGAAGTCCCTCGGGCGGCGCACCAAGGGAGTTGTGCCTCCCAAACCGGAAAACCTGGCTGCTGGGAAACCCGCCACAAGCTTTAGCGGGAATGCTGATGCGGCGGTGGACGGTGACGAAACCACGGCGTGGAGCGCGGCTGATCTTGGCGGAACGCCCCGGCTGCAGGTGGATCTCGGAGAGGTGTGTCCCATAAAGTTCGTTGAACTGGCATTGGGCTCTTCGAATGGCATTGCGGGCTACGCGATCCAGCTTTCCCGAGATGGCTCGAACTGGACGACCGTCACCAACGTTGAGCCGCGCACGTCCGGACGGGGTCGCGGCTTCGGCGGGCCGAATGCAAATCGGGGTTCGCGGACCACGTTCGATTTGTCTGACCAAGATGCGCAGGGGCGTTTCGCAAGATTGACCTTCACCAATCTGGCTGCGGAAGCGACGGCGAGTGTGAGCGAACTCAAACTCTATTCCGATCGATACGAGCCTGACTACTACGACGTGACCTATCGCTATCGCCTGCGTTGGAACGAGGTGGTGTATGAGCCGGGCGAACTCAAGGTGGTCGTGTACAAACAAGGTGCCACGCTCGGCGAAAAGGTGATACGCACCGCCGGTGCTCCGGCAGCCATCCGGCTAACGCCAGATCGGACAGGCTTGTCTGCGGACGGGGAGGATTTGTCGTTCATTCTAATCGAGGCCGTGGACGCGCAGGGAAACTCCGCGCCGCTTGCGAGCAACATGATCGAGTTCAAGATAACGGGAGCGGGAGAGCTGGCCGGTGTGGATAATGGCGATCAGCTCTCGCTTGAATCCTTTCAAGACCACCGTCATTCATTGTTCAACGGAAGAGCCATGCTGATCGTGCGCACCAAGGAAGGTCAGTCCGGCCCCATCGAGGTGAGCGCGCAGTCGGCAGGATTGAAACCCGCGACGGTGGTGCTGAGGAGTTCAAATCAAAAGTCCAGGCGCTGAGTTTGGATGCGCGTTTCTGCCATTTTTCCACGTTTCAAGCGCTGCTCGGCTTCAATTCGGTCGTTGGCGTTGAAGATGGAGCGCCGGGTTTGACAAGATTGGAGAAGGATTGGTCGCCGATTCAACACCAGCCGGAGCCGCGTCGACAATGAGGAACAGCACGCAGGCGCGCTACTCTGAGCATGGGCTGGAGCCCGCGCCGAACGTCACACTTCCGCCTCGGGATACCGCTCCTTGATCATCCGGCGAATGTCCGCTTCGTCGGCGGGCTGATAACGCCGGCGTGTGATGTAGCGCTGCACCGCGTCGAGTAACAACATCCAGTCTTCCAGCGGCGGATTCTTGACCTGCTGCCATTGATCGAACCGCTTTTCGCGATGAAAAAAGAGCCAGTCGCGGCCGACGTGACGAGCGTAAACCTGGATCTTCTCGCCTTCGTCCGTAACGCGTTTCCAACTGATTTCAGCTTTGGGCATAACTGATAGGGCTCAACTTCTGGCAACGGGTCGGGTTGGATGCTGATTTCGCGGTCCGATCATTCCGGCAATTCCACACTCGCGATGGCCATCGCCGCAACACCTTCGCCCCGGCCGATGAATCCCATCTTTTCGTTCGTCGTGGCCTTGATTCCCACGCGGCGTTCGGGAACTCCCAACGCGGCCGAAATGTTCTGCTTCATGCCGGCGATGTGCGGATAGATTTTCGGGGCTTCGGCGATGATCGAAGCATCGACATTGACAAGCCGGCCTTTGCGCAGTGTCACCTGCCGCGCGGCTTCCTCGAGAAACACCTTGCTCGGTGCGCCTTTCCAGCGGGGATCGGTGTTGGGAAAAAAATGGCCAATATCCACCTCGCCAATCGCGCCCAGAATGGCATCGCAGATCGCGTGCATGAGCACGTCCGCGTCTGAATGGCCGTCGAGTCCCTTGCTGTGCGGGATTTCCACTCCGCCGAGGACTGTCTTCCGGCCTTCAACGAATGCATGAACGTCGTATCCAATTCCAACGTGAACCATGGGCGCAGGCTAAACGCGCCCTCCAGCCTGACCAAGCAGATTGTTGAACGCAGCGGAAACTTGCGCGCTTTCATGCAACACGATTTGGATGTGTCCAGACGCGGGCACGGAGATTCTGCAACGGATTTTTTCCCAGCAAGCCGTGCCTGGAGGAACGAGT
>CAMLLE010000442.1 GCA_946480555.1 uncultured Verrucomicrobia subdivision 3 bacterium | reverse complement strand
CCGCTCTGCCTCAATTGGTGGCGGCGCAGCAACGCCGCCCTACCTACTACTTCTTCTTCGGCAGAACCACTTCGACGTCCTGATGCGGACGGGCGATGACATGCACGCTGACCACGTCGCCTTTGATGGCTTTGATGGCTTGCGCGCCGGCATCGACAGCCGCTTTGACCGCCGCGACGTCGCCAACGACGACAGCCGTGACGAGTGCATTGCCGACCTGCGTCATCGGTCCGGCGAGTTCAACGTTTGCCGCCTTGAGCATCGCGTCGGTGCCTTCGACAAGAGCGACGAGACCGCGCGTTTCGATCATTCCAATTGCTTGATGTGCCATAATTCAGTTTGAGGTTTTAAAAGGCCCGGGCTTAAAGTTCCAAAATCCAAGTTCCAAACTCCAAAGAAACCTCAATGTTCAAATTCCATAAAGGCTCAGCCGAGCCATTTGAGGCTTGGAGCTTGAAACTTCTTTGGAACTTGGAACTTGGAGTTTGAAGCTTCATCAATTGTTTTCCAAAAATCGTTTCACTTCGCGCGCGACGACCAGTTCCTCATTCGTCGGGATCACCATGACTTTCACGCGAGAGTCCGATGCGCTGATCACGGCTTCTACAGCTTGAACGGACTTGTTCTTCTCCACGTCGAGCGCGATGCCCAGGTTTTCCAGATTGGCGCAAATCGCCGCGCGAATCTCAGCGCGGTTTTCGCCAGTGCCGGCCGTGAACACAATTGCATCAGCACCGTTCAATTCGAAGAAATAGCTGCCAATCCAATGCCGCGCGCTGGCAACGAAAACATCGATCGCCAACTTTGCCTGCGCATTTCCTGAAGCCGCCGCCGCCATCACGTCGCGAATATCATTCGACACGCCGCTCAGACCTTTCAGTCCGGATTCCTTCGAGAGCTGGCGCTGCGCTTCTTCAATGCTGATGCCAAAAGTCTTCACCGCGTAAGGAATCGCTTCGGCATCGAGATCGCCCACGCGGTTGTTCTGCGGCAAGCCAGATTGCGGGCTCATGCCCATGCTGGTGCCAATCGCCGCGCCATTGAGAATTCCCGTCACGCTGGAACTGCCTCCCAAATGACATGAAATCACGCGCAGTGGCGCACCGCTGATTTGCGTTTTGCCGCCATCGACGTAAAGCCGGCGAGCGCGTTCGGCAACGTCGTTGCGGCCGAGCAGTTCGGCCGAACGTTCCGCAATGAACTTGTGGCTCGCGCCATGGAATCCGAAACGACGAATACCCGCTTCATGCCACGCCTGCGGCACCGCGTAGCGCATCATCGCCGGTGGCGCAAACTGGTAGAACGCGGTTTCAAACAGCCCAATCAACGGTGTCTTCGGCATGCGTTGGGCGAAGAGTTTGATGCCATTGATGTAAGGAGGATTGTGCGCCGGCGCCAGGCCGTTGTAATCCGCCATCGCCTTCAGCACGCGCTCGTCCAATCGCACGCAACCGGTGACATCCTTCGCCAGAACGGTCTTGAAGCCGACGGCGACGAGTTCGCTTTCGCTCTGAATCGCGCGGGAGTTCTTCAGTTCACCCAGACAATCCTCAATCGCCTTTGGATAATCAGTGACACGCTCGAAGCCGCCCTTGTGCAAAAGGCGCTCGGGGCTGCTCGAAAAATCGAACAGCCGCCACTTGAGCGAGGTCGAACCGATGTTGGCGACAAGAATCTTCATGGATTACGATTTATGATTTACGATTTACGAGTTGGCCGCGCGTCTGAAACCTGCTTGAGGCGCGTCAATCGTCATTCGCAAATCGCAAATTCGAAATCACTGCTGCAGCCACTTGCCCAGCTGCGCCAGTCCTTCGTGAGGGCGCGGGATCACCTGGACGCTGACAACGGAGCCCACCTGGGCCGCTGCGGCAGCGCCGGCGTCGGTGGCCGCTTTCACTGCCGCGACATCGCCGCGGAAGAATCCCGTGACGTAGCCGCTGCCGATTTTTTCCCAGCCGGTGAGAGTGACGTTGGCGGACTTGAGCGCCGCATCACAGGCTTCGAGCAAGGCGCACAGGCCTTTGCATTCGATCATTCCAATTGCTTGTTGAGCCATAAATTCGTTGAGAGTTGTTTGTTAAACGTCAGAGAGGCTTAACCACGGATGGACACTGATGAACACGGATTCGAAACGCAGAGGCGCAGAGAACACTGAGCTTCGCAGAGGCTCTCAGCGTTCTTTGCGTCTCTCCGTTGATATTCATCTGTGTCCATCCGTGTTCATCCGTGGTTAATGAATTTCTTTTACTTCTTCGTCGCCGCAGCGTTTTCGCCAAGGAACGCGCCGAGCAAATCGTCATGCGGACGGGCGAGAATGTGGGAGCTGACGAGTTCACCGACTTTCGCGGCCGCCTTGGAACCGGCGTCCACCGCAGCTTTCACGCTGCCGACGTCGCCCTTGCAGAGGACGGTGATCAAGCCGCCGCCGATGGGGATGGTTTTGACGAGGCTAACGTTGGCGGCTTTCACCATCGCATCGCTGGCTTCGATGCTGCCGACGTAGCCCTTGGTTTCGATCATGCCTAGTGCTTCGCTCATAATTCAGTTGATAGTTGATTGTGGAAAGTTGATGAAAATCGAGGTGGTTACTTGGTCAGCTCACACGGAGTATCCGGCTGCAGGTTGCACGCGTTGCCTTCATCGGTGTCGATGTGAACCTCCAGCTTGAAGCTCTTGTCCACGCGGCAAAGCATCTTGTCCAGCGTGATGCCGCACGGGCCACCGATCTTCAGCTTCATTTCGTCGCCGGCTTTCACACCGTAATAGCTCGCATCGGTGGGCGACATGTGCACGTGACGCAGCGCACGAATGACGCCTTCCTGCATTTCAAAAAATCCCGCCGGGCCCATCAGCATGCAGCCCGGCGTGCCCTTGATGTCGCCCGAGATTCGTAACGGCAGTTCAAAGCCGAGCGCGATGCCATCGGTATAGGAAAGCTCCACCTGATTCAAATTTCGGCACGGGCCAAGAATCCGGAGATTGGAAATGACGCGACTGCGTGGCCCAATGAGCGTGAGCGTCTCCTTCGCAGCGAACTGTCCGTCCTGATAAAGCCACTTGTGAACCGTGAGTTGATGCCCTTTCCCGAACAACGCTTCGACCGCTTCCTGCGTGAGATGGCAGTGGCGCGCGCTGATGTTCACCAGCAATGGATTCGGAGCGGCTGCGGTCGTCGGCAACGGCTTGCCCATGCGTTGATAAACCGCCTGTCGAACCAGATGTTCGACCGCCGCGCGATGCAAAGTGGGACTCGGTGCAACCATAGCAATGGCCGAACTCTGCCAGATTCAGGAACCAAGTCAACAAACTTGTTGCAAAATCTTCCAAACTCTTCCACAGTCCTGCCAGATGTCGTCCGAAGAACGCCAAAAAAGGATCGAAACCTACCTTCAGAAGGTGGAGTTCGCCTCCTTGGAAGAGCTGTCCAAACATGTAGATGCTTCTGTTTCAACGGTTCGGCGCGATTTAACCTCTCTGGAAGCTACTGGAACCGTCAAGCGGACTCACGGCGGTGCCCGCCTTCTCGCCCCTGCCACGGATGAATTTGTCTTCTCCGCCCGCGATACTCATCAACTCAGCGAGAAGGAAGCCATCGGCAAAGCCTGCGCCGCGCTCATTCAACCGAATCAAAGCGTCATCATCGACGCCGGCACGACCACGTATCACGTCGCGCGTTATCTTGAAGAGAAGACACCGCACATCATCACAAACTC
>CAMLLE010000441.1 GCA_946480555.1 uncultured Verrucomicrobia subdivision 3 bacterium | reverse complement strand
TTGCGCCGGCTGGAATACCGCGGCTACGACAGCGCCGGGCTCGCGGTGCTCCAGGATGCCGGCCTGGTGGTGCGCAAACGCAAGGGCAAGATCGACGAGGGACTCGCTCGCGTTCTTCTCAAGGAGCCGCCCACGGGCAGGCTCGGCATCGGCCACACGCGTTGGGCCACACACGGCCCTCCCTCCGACGACAATTGCCATCCGCACCTTGATCAAAGCGGCAAAATCGCGGTGGTTCATAACGGCGTGATTGAGAACTACGACCGTTTGAAGGCTCGTCTGTCGAATGCCGGCCACAAATTCTGTTCTGAAACGGATACCGAAGTGCTCGCCCATCTCATCGGCGAACATTACGAGAAACATCGCGGGAAGAATGGCGACACGCACCCCCTGACTCTTGCGGTCTGCGACGCCCTGCGGGAGGTGATCGGCACGTATGGCGTTGCCGTCATCAGCACCGATCATCCAGGCACCATCGTCGGCGCACGGCGCGGCTCACCGCTGATCATCGGCATCGGGGAAGGCGAACATTTTGTTGCCAGCGACGCCAACGCCATTGTCGCTCACACGCGCAAGGTTGTTTTCCTGAATGACTACGACGTCGCCACCGTCACTGGTGATCATTTCAACGTGATCAACCTCGGCACCGACACGGCGAAGGTCCAGATCAGTGAATTGGAGTTCGGATCGCAAGACGCTGAGCGCGGTGAGTTCCAGCACTTCATGGCGAAGGAAATCTTCGAACAACCGCGCACGGTGGCCAATGCGCTGCGCGGACGCATCGACTTTGAAGGGGCCACCGCAAAGTTCGGCGGCCTGAACATGACGCCCGCTGAATTGCGCGCCATTGATCGCATCGTAATTGCCGCCAGCGGCACCAGCTGGCACGCGGCGCTGGTCGGCGAGTATTTGATCGAAGAACTCGCGCACCTGCCGGTCGAGGTGGAGTTCGCGCATGAGTTTTCTTATCGCAACGCGCCGATCGAGCCCAACACGGTGCTCCTCGTGATTTCGCAATCCGGTGAAACCGCTGACACGCTGGCAGCCCTCCGCGAAGCAAAGCGTCGCGGGCATCGCGCGCTCGCCATTGTCAATGTCGTTGGCAGCACCATTGCCCGCGAATCCGACGGCGGTATTTACATGCATGCGGGACCGGAGATTGGCGTCGCTTCGACCAAGGCGTTCATTTCCACGCTTACCATTCTGTCCTTGCTCGGAATTCACCTGGGCCGCATGCGCATGCTTTCAGCAAGCCGGGCCACGGAGTTGCTGAAAGCTCTCGAAGCCATGCCGAACCAAATCCAGTCATTGCTGGATCAGGACAACGCGGTCAAGAAGCTCGCGCTCAAGTATGCCAGGGCGGACGACTTCTTCTTCCTGGGCCGCGGCTACACGTTCCCGGTGGCGCTCGAAGGCGCGCTGAAGCTGAAGGAAATCTCTTACATTCACGCCGAAGGTTATTCCGCCGCGGAGATGAAGCACGGCCCTATCGCGCTGATTGATGAGAAGACGCCGACCGTTTTTCTCGTGCCTCAGGATTCGATGTACGAAAAGACCATGGCAAATCTGGCGATGATCCGTGCGCGCAAGGGACCTGTGATCGCGGTCGCAACCGAAGGCGACGAATCCATCAAGACCGTGGCCGACGACGTGATCTACCTGCCGAAGACGCTGGAACCGCTCTGCCCGATTCTGGCGAGCATTCCGTTGCAGCTGTTCGCCTATCATATCGCGGTCGCGCGTGGCTGTGACGTGGACAAGCCCCGCAATCTGGCCAAGAGCGTCACGGTTCAATAAGCGCCGGAGTGCATTTGCAGGCTGCCAGTTCCGGAAATTGGCGGCCTTTTCGTCCAACAGCCGCGGTGCAAACCAGCCGTGTCAGAATCTCCTTCCGGCTTTGGTTTTGACGGCACGGGATGCTGCCTGTTACAAAACGGCGCGTTGCGTGCCATCATGAAAAAGAAAGTTCAGCCCAAGTACAGCCGGATTCTCCTCAAACTCAGCGGTGAAGCTCTCGGAGGCGAAGCTGGCGTGGGAATTTCGCCTGAAGCACTCCGCAACATGGCCGAGCAAATCCGGGAGGTCCGCGAGTTTGGCGTCCAGGTGGTCATCGTCATCGGAGGCGGCAACATCTTCCGCGGCCTGCAGGGATGCGAACGCGGCATTGAACGCGCCACCGGCGATTATATGGGCATGCTCGCGACGGTGATCAACTCACTGGCGCTGCAGGACGCACTGGAAAAGCTCGCCGTGCCCACCCGCGTGCAAAGCGCCATCACAATGTCGCAGGTGGCCGAACCGTTCATCCGCCGGCGCGCCGTCCGTCATTTGGAAAAGGGCCGCGTCGTGATTTTCGGCGGCGGAACGGGCAACCCCTATTTTTCGACCGACACCGCCGCTGCACTGCGCGCAAACGAGATCGGCGCCGAGGTCATCCTCAAAGCCACCAAGGTGGACGGCATTTACGATTCCGATCCCAAGAAAAATCCGAAGGCAAAACGTTTCACGGAGATCAGCTACATCGACGCTTTGCAGAAACAGTTGAAGGTGATGGATTCCACGGCGTTCTCGCTCTGCATGGACAACAAGATGCCGATCATCGTTTTCGATCTCTTCCGCCCGCACAACCTCCGCCGCGTCGTCATGGGCGAAACCGTCGGCACGCTGGTCACCGGCTGATTTCCAAGTCGCGGCCATCCGGACTCCAATGCCGGAACTTCCCGAAGTTGAAATCCTGGTGCGACATCTGGCGCCCCTCATCTGCGGGCAGACCATTCGGCGCCTGGAAGTTCGCCGCGACAAAATCCTCGGAAGCACCAGCGTCAATGAATTGAAGGAAGCCGCTGAAGGCGCACGCATCGCAGACCTCACGCGCCGCGCCAAGTATCTGCTCTTTTCACTCGCGTCACCTCGATCTCCCAAGCGAGTTCAATTGGCCGGACATCTTGGAATGACCGGTCGGATGTACCTCCAACCCCAGGACGCGCCCTTTTCCAAACACGCCGCAGTCATCTTCGAACTCGATCGGGACAATTTCGTTTTCGAAGACACACGTTATTTCGGCCGGCTCACGCTGGACACTTCTTCGTTGAACCGGCTCGGCCCTGAGACTCTGGGCGACCATTTCACCGTCAATTACTTCGGCACCGCGTTGAAGCGATCCGCGCAGCCAATCAAAGTTCGCCTGCTGGATCAGGAACTGGTTGCGGGAGTCGGAAACATCTACGCAAGTGAAGCGTTGTTTCGCGCCGGAATTTCTCCCAGGACGCCCAGCTGCCAGCTGAATCATAGCCAGGTCCACCACCTTCACCGCGCGATTCGAGAGACGCTCGGCGAGGCCATTGCCTGCGGCAGCACGATTCCCTTGAACTACTCCGGCGCGGGGAAACGCGACAGCCTTTTCTACTTTGGGAGCGCAGAAGGCGCGGACCATTATGAAGAACGCCTGCGCGTTTACGGTCGAGAAAACAAGCCCTGCCCCACGTGCGGCCGGCTGATTCGAAAGCTTGTGCAGGCGGCGCGAAGCACATTTTTTTGCGCGCACTGTCAGCGGTCAAAATGATGAGATAAAAAGGGACAAAATCGTTTGACGATGCGAAGGTCGATTTGTAAATTGCGCGTCCCTTTCTGAGGACCGAAACGCTTCAGAAAGCGAACGGTATCCAGAGTAGCTCAATGGTAGAGCACGCGGCTGTTAACCGTGTGGTTGTAGGTTC
>CAMLLE010000440.1 GCA_946480555.1 uncultured Verrucomicrobia subdivision 3 bacterium | reverse complement strand
TTGCCTGCCTGGCCTGTTCACCGGCTGCAAGAATCTCACGCCAACACAGCAGCAACGGATCGAAAGCTCCGTAAAAGTCGCCGCGTATGTCGGAACCGCGGAAGCACTCCGCCAGCATCCGGAATGGCGCCCTGGCTTCGAACGCGCCGTCCAGGAACTGAAGACTTTGAACAGCACTGACAATCTCGACTTCACGGCCGTGATGGCCATCGTGAACCGGCTGCCGGTGAAAGAGCTGAAGAGCGATCGCGCCACCCTCTACGTCACCGCCGCGACCATCCTCCTGAGCGACTACGCCGGATCCGTTCCCCTGGACAAGCTGAACGACCTGAAACCCATCGTGACCAAACTCACCGAAGGCATCGAACTCGCGCTCTAGAGCGGAACAATTGTTCCGATCGGGGATCCGGCTCGTTATGACAAATTCTGACACCGGGCTGTCATTTCGTGGCGTCCTGTGGCGGTTGCCGGGATTTTAGGCCTTTAGCGGAAAGGCTGAAAATACTCAATAACCGCAATGAACTTGGGCGCTTTGGGAGTTTAGGAAGATGGTGCGCGCTGTAGGTTTCGAACCTACGACCCCTACCGTGTGAAGGTAATGCTCTACCACTGAGCTAAGCGCGCAACCGCCAAAACAGTAAGTGCGCTTCCCGGGTCGGGCAAGAATTTTTCCTGATACGATCAATTGAAGGGCGCAATTGGGCGGGTTTAGCCAATCCAACCGCCTTCATAGATCGCCGCTACAGCATGTCCCCGCCCTCCGTTTTCGGGCTCGACCAGGATTCCAGCGATTGAGATACACTTGCGCGAATCTGAAATGAACCACCCACCCGCTCCCAACCGTCAATGGAACCAAAGGACCAGTGCCTTTTCGGCTGCTCCCGAGGACACTCAGTCGATGTTTGGCCTGATGTTTGAGCGCAGCACCGACGCGTTCACGCTGGTGGACCCCCAGTCCGGGCGGTTCGTCGATGTGAACCCGGCGAGCGTTCAGATCACCGGCGCGCCGAGCAAGGCGGCCATGCTTGAACTCGGGCCGGAAACCATCTCGCCGGAATTTCAACCCGACGGTTCCCGCTCCGCGGATCGCATCAAGGAAATCGTCGCCCTCGCATTTGAGAAGGGCAGTCATCGCTTCGAATGGGTGGTGAATCGGTTTGACGGAACGCAGCTCCCGGTAGAGATCGTCCTCACGCCAATTCAATCTGGCGATCGGCCTTTGATGCTGTCCGCCGCCCGTGAGATCACGGAGCGCAAGCGCGCCGAGGCGGCCTTGCGGGCTTCAGAAGAACGCTGGCGCATGGTGTTCGAACAGGCGCCATTCAGCGTGCAGATTTTCTCGCCCGACGGCTGCACGCAGCGGGTGAATCCCGGCTGGGAAAAACTGTTTGGCATGACGAAGGATCAGGCAGCGCGTTTCAATGTGCTGACGGATCCGCAGCTTTCGAACAGTGATGCGGCCCCGCTCATTCGCCGCGCCTTCGCTGGTGAGGTGGTGCATGTGCCGGCGATTCCCTTTCAGCTGCCCAACCCGCCGAAAGAGGGTCCCACGCTGCGCTGGATCGGTGCGACACTTTTTCCGATTCGCGATGAACAGGGGCGGATGCTGGAAGTGGTGTGCGTGCACGAAGACATCACGGAACGCAAGCGGGCGGAAGAAGCGGCGCATCAATGGAACGCCACGCTCGAGCAGCGCATTGCGGAACGCACGGCGGAGCTGGCCGAAAGCGAAGCGCAGATGCGCACCCTGGTGGAACACGCGCCAGAGGCGATTGTGGTGTTTGACGGCGTAACCGGGCGATTTCTGAATTGCAACGAGAACGCCACGCGATTGATCGGAATGCCGCGTGAGGAATTGCTGAACCTGCATCCGGCCGATGTCAGTCCAGAACTCCAACCCAATGGGAAAGCATCGGTCGAGCTCGCGCGCGAATACATCGATCGTGCCCTGGCGGGCGAAGTGCCGGTTTTCGAATGGACGCATCGGCACTCATCCGGGCGGCTGGTTCCGTGTGAAGTGCGGCTGGTGCGGCTGCCCGCGGAAGGCAAGACGCTGGTGCGTGGCAGCGTGATCGACAACACCGAGCGCAAACGCGCGGAGCAGGCGCTGCGCGACTCCGAGCAAAAGCACCGCGCATTGTTTGAGGCCACCAGTCAGGGCGTGATGATCCACGACGACAAGCAATTCCTGGAGGTGAATCCGGCCGCGGTGAAGATCATGGGCTACAACGCGGCCTCGGAAATCCTCGGCAAGCATCCGGCGAATCTCTCGCCCGCCACACAGCCGACTGGCGAAAGTTCGCTCGTGGCCGCCTCGCGCCACATTTCCGAATGCATGGAGAAGGGGACCGCGAGATTTGATTGGGTGAGTGTCACCAGCCGTGGCGAACCCGTGCCCGTCGAAGTGATCCTGACGCGCATCGAAATGGGCGGCAAACCGCTGATTCAAGCGGTGATCAATGACATTTCCGAGCGCAAATCCGCCGAGGAAGCGCTGCGGAAATCGGAAGAGAAGTTCAAACAACTTTACGAGCTTTCGCCGCTGGGCATGGCGCAAGTGGAGTGGGACGGAACCTTCGTGCAGGTGAACAAGGCATTCGAAAACATCATCGGCTACACGCAGGAGGAAATTCAGAAACTCAGCTATTGGGAAGTGACGCCGCGCGAATACGAGCAGGCCGAGTTGAACGTCCTGGATTCGCTGCGCCGCACGGGTCGATTCTATTCGCACGAGAAGGAATATTTCCACAAGGACGGGCATCGCGTCCCCGTGGTGCTGAACGGAATGGTCGTCGCGGGCCAGGACGGCCGGACGCAACTGTGGGGCATCGTCGAGAACATCACCGAACGCAAACGGGCGGAAGCGGAATTGCACAAAGCCGTTGCGCGCGAAAAGGAACTCGGCCAGCTGAAGAGCAATTTCGTTTCGATGGTTTCCCACGAGTTCCGCACACCGCTCGGGATCATCATGTCCTCCGCCGAGATTCTGGCCGATTACCTGGACCGCCTCGACGTCGAAGAACGGCGCAGTCACTTGGAGAGCATTTCGCGCAATGCCAGACGCATGGGCGACATGATGGAGGAAGTGCTGGTGCTCAGCCGGCTGGATGCGGGCAAGATGGATTTCAGCCCGGAACCGGTGAACTTGCGGCGGTTCTTCACGCGGCTCGTCGATGAAGTCCTTTCCGCGACGGACCGCCGCTGCCCGGTGATCTTTAGCGCTGCGGAAATGACTGAGACGGCGTTGATGGATGAAAGCCTCGCGCGGCACATTCTGACGAATCTGATCACCAACGCCGCGAAGTATTCCGAGCCGGGTCAGCCGGTGAATCTTTATCTCGATGCCGAAGGCCAGGACATGATTTGCATCGTGCAGGATCGCGGCATCGGCATTCCCGAGGAAGATCAGGAGTGGCTGTTCAACGCGTTTCATCGCGGCGGCAACGTCGGTCAGCGCACCGGAACCGGTCTGGGACTGGTGATCGTGAAACGCTGCGTTGAACTGCACGGCGGCAGCATCAAGCTCGAAAGCAAAGTGGGCGAAGGAACGAAGGTGACCGTTCGACTTCCCGTCTTCCGCGCAACTGCATTGTCGAAACCGCAGGTGTGAATGTCCCTGCTTCATAACTCGTAGTCTTAACTCCTAATCCTAATCACAAATGAAAACCTACTTTGATCACGACTGGCAAACAGGAGCTGAGTGGCATCGTCGCCATGCTGGTCGGATTGATGAAGC
>CAMLLE010000439.1 GCA_946480555.1 uncultured Verrucomicrobia subdivision 3 bacterium | reverse complement strand
CTCCTACGGACGCTGCCAATTTTCGCGTAAGAAATGCCAGAATCCGCAATGCACGTCCGCGGTCCGATGCTAGGTTCCCCGTGCTGATTGACCGAACCGTCCTGCGCTGACGACATCACTGCAGCACGTTCCGAAAGAAATTTATGGCACAAATAGCTCAATTGCTTGGCGACAAGGCTGATTACCTTCTCGGTTTCAACAGTCCGAAAATCTCGAAAGACCGGCTCCACGTTCCCGGTCCTGATTTCATCGATCGCGTTTTCTCGGCGTCGGACCGCAACAACCGCGTGCTCGTGAATCTGCAGCGCATGTTCGGCTCCGGCCGGCTCGCGGGCTCCGGTTACCTGAGCATTCTGCCGGTGGATCAAGGCATCGAACATTCCGGCGGCGCGAGCTTCGCCAAGAATCCCGATTACTTCGATCCGGAAAACATCGTGAAACTCGCCATCGAAGGCGGCTGCAATGCGGTGGCCTCAACGTACGGCGTGCTCGGCATCGTGGCGCGCAAATACGCGCACAAGATTCCGTTCATGGTGAAGATCAATCACAACGAGCTGCTCACGTTCCCGAACAAGGCCGACCAGATTCTTTACGGCACGTTGAAGGAAGCGGCCGACATGGGTTGCGCAGCGGTCGGCGCGACGATTTATTTCGGCTCGCCGGAGAGTGGACGCCAGATCGTGGAAGTGGCGAATGCGTTTCACATGGCGCATGAACTTGGCATGGGCACGGTGCTCTGGTGCTATCTCCGTAACAACGCCTTCAAGAAAGATGGCAAGGATTTCCACGTCTCAGCCGACTTAACCGGGCAGGCGAATCATCTCGGCGTGACCATCGAGGCGGACATCATCAAACAGAAGCTGCCGGAGAACAACGGCGGGTTCGAAGCGTTGAACATGGGCGGCTCCAGCTACGGCAAGTTCGACAAGAAGATTTATACGGACTTGTGCAGCGATCATCCGATCGACCTCTGCCGCTATCAGGTGGCGAACTGCTACATGGGCCGCGCGGGCCTGATTAATTCCGGCGGCGAATCGAAAGGCAAAGGAGATCTTGAACAAGCTGTGATGACCGCTGTCGTAAACAAGCGTGCCGGCGGCATGGGCCTGATCTCGGGCCGCAAAGCGTTTCAGCGTCCGCTGAAGGAAGGCGTGCAGCTGCTGAACGCGATTCAGGATGTTTATTTGAGCAAAGAAGTAACCGTGGCGTAATTCAAACGTCACAATGATTTGAGATTTGACCACGCTGGTTGGGTGCGTGGTCGGGGTTGGGGGCGCGGCATGTTGGGTGCCGCGCCCTTTTTTCTTCATGGGATCTGCGCGGCTCGGCGGGAGTTGGACGATTCATGATTCAAGGCTCAAATTCGGGCGGGCGTTAAGCACTAGTCGTTATCGTCCTCGTCCTCGCCTTCGACAGCCTGCTCCAGCCTTCTCCGGGTGCTTTATTGGAACTTGGACCTTGAAGCTTGGAAATTGGAACAACTCGTCTCACCCAATCGGGGCTCTTGTTCGGAGCGAATGCGATCGCCATCATGCAAGCATGCGAATCGCATTGAGTGTCTTCCTCGCGTTCATCTGTTGTGTCGCCACCGCGCGCGACGTTTCGAATCTGAATGCTGGCTGGTTTTTCAAGAAGGGTGAGGTTGAAGAGGGACGAAACCCGGCGCTCGATACGACGGCCTGGCAAACGCTCTCGCTTCCGCATTCCTGGGGATGGGAAGAAGCCCAGCGCGGCTCCAATTACTATCGCGGTCCGGGCTGGTATCGGAAGGAACTCAACGTGGCTCCGGTACGTGGCAAACGCTACTTCGTTCGATTTGGCGCGGCGGGATCGGTGGCCGATGTTTACGTCAACGGACGCCATATCGGCCAGCATCGCGGCGCATTCGGCGCGTTCTGTTACGAAATCACCCGCGCCCTGACCAACAGCGGCAGCAACGTTCTCGCGGTGCGCGTGAGCAACGCCGTGGAACCCGACATCGCCCCGCTCAGCGGCGACTTCTGCGTGTTTGGCGGGCTGTATCGCAACGCCGAATTGATCGAAACCGCCGACGTGAACTTCACGCCCACGGATCACGGTTCCCCCGGCGTCGCCTGGCTGCAGACGCGCGTTAGCGAAACCGAGGCGATTCTCGATGTAACCGCTCAAGTCTCCAACGGCACGCGCAGCCGGCGTCCGGTCACATTCACGGCCGTCGTTCTCGATCGCGATGGCAATCGCGTGGCATCCGCGGAGCAGGCGCTGACCCTCGTTCCCAATGACACCGTGCCGTTGTCCTTGCGCCTCACCGTTCCGCAGCCGCATCTGTGGAACGGCATCAAGGACCCATATCTCTATCGCGCCATCGTTGAACTGCGGTCGGCTGACGGGGTTGTTGATTCGGTCGAACAACCGCTCGGCTTGCGATTTTACGCCATTTCGGAAAAGGGCTTTTTCCTGAACGGCAAACCGTATCACCTGCACGGCGCGAACCGGCATCAGGATCGATTGAATCAAGGCTGGGCGCTGTCAGCTGCGGACGAGGAGGAAGACTTGAAGCTGATTCTTGAGATGGGCAGCACCGTCGTGCGTTGCGCGCACTATCAGCACAGCGACAGCTTTTACTCGCTCTGTGACAAGGCGGGCTTGCTCGTGTGGGCTGAGATTCCGCAGGTGGATCGCATCGGTTCCGATCCTCGCTTCGCCGAAACTTCCCGCAAGCAACTCACAGACTTGATCCGGCAGAACATCAACCATCCTTCGATTTTCGCGTGGAGCCTTTACAACGAATTGCGCCCGAACAATCCCGATCCGCATCGGCTGCTCCAGGATTTGCACAAGTTCGCCAAAGCTGAAGATCCGACGCGGCCGACGATCGCCGCCACCTGCACCGAACAGCTGCCGCAGATGAATACGATCACCGACTGGCTGGGCTGGAACATTTATCCGGGCTGGTATCAGGACTGGCCGCTGCTGGAGGAACTTGGAAAAGTCACGGACGACCGGCGTTTCACGAGCCGGGACGGGTTGATGTGCATGAGCGAATACGGGGCGGGCGCCAATGTTTTTCAGCACGAAGACAACGCGAAGCCGCCGCTGGCGAACGGACAATGGCATCCGGAAGAATACCAGAACATCTTCCACGAACACGCGTGGGCGGAACTCGAGGCGCGGCCGTGGGTCTGGGGCACGTTCGTCTGGGTGATGTTCGATTTCACCAGTTACTGGCGCAAGGAAGGTGGCGTGCCGGGTCGCAACGACAAGGGCTTGGTCACGGGCGATCGCCAGATCAAGAAGGACGCGTTCTACTTTTACAAAGCGAACTGGACCGGGGAGCCGATGGTTTACATCACGAGCCGCCGCTTCACTGAACGCACCAATGCGGTCATCGACGTGAAAGTTTATTCCAATGCGAAGGCCGTGGAACTCGCGTTGAACGGCAAATCATTCGGCAGCAATTCAACTTCAACCAACGGCGTGTTCCTCTGGAAAAACGTGCAGTTGCAACCTGGCGAAAACAAAGTGCAGGCACGTGTCAGCGGCGCGCATGACGAAGTGGTTTGGAAGGTGAAATAGGCAGGAGCGCGGACGGCTCGTCCGCGCTCCGATCGTCACGGCTTCGCTGCCTCGGCCATCTTCGCGCATTCCTCTTTCATCCGGCGTTCCATTTCGGCAGGTGGCACTTCCTCGACCCGGGTCATCAGCGTCCATTGATGCCCGAACGGATCGATGAAGGTTCCAGCGCGATCGCCCCAAAATTTGTTCTC
>CAMLLE010000438.1 GCA_946480555.1 uncultured Verrucomicrobia subdivision 3 bacterium | reverse complement strand
TGGTGTCGTGGACAGTGACAGTGAGATTCGCCTGCTCGATGGCTTCACGCAACGAACCTGGCCCGGCGTTGTTGGTGTTCATGACCGTGAACACCTGGCCGGGGACCGCCGTCTGCGATCGCGCCGCTGCGGAGAATTCCGATGTGTTGCCAAAGGGATCGGTCGCGGTTGCAGTCACAAACCGGCCCTGCAGAGTGCCCGGGAAACTTACCGTGAAAGTGAGGTTGCTCGCGGCGTCCGTCGCGAAATCGGCCGAGCCGAGATAGAACTGCCCCTGGCCATAGCCGGTGCCGTCCGCCACCGCCGATGAATAAAAGTCGAGCGAGTAGGTCGTCGATGGCCGGCTGTTCATCGTTCCGGAAATGAACACCGTGGACGCCGAGTTCGACACCGACGTCAGCACGGGAAAGTTCTGCAGCAGGTTTGCGTTCGCATCTGCATCGCCGTTGTCGTTTGGCGTCACGCCGGATGTGCCGAGATCGATTCCCAGGCCGATGTTCGAGAAGATGGAATTGCCGCGGCAGGCATTGTTCGTGTTTCCATTCCCGGCGATTTCGATGCCGTCCCCGGAGTTGAAGGCGATGACATTCGGTTCACCCGCAGAGAGGCCGCCGATGACATTGCCGCGGGATACTGTGATGACCGTCACACCGCTGCCGCCGTTGGGCAATCCAGTTCCCGATGCCGTCATGCCAATGAAGTTTCCGAGCACGAGGTTGTTGGTTGCCGAGACGCCTGAGAGTTCAATCCCGTTGTCGTTGTTGCCTGAAATCAGGTTTCCCAAACCGGCACCACCGATCACGTTTGCGCCGGCCAGCGTGACGAACACGCCGTCACCTGAGTTGCCGCGGTCGAGAGTCCCCGTCAGATCGGTTCCAATCAGGTTGTTCAACACTTCATTTTCCACCGCGAGCGCCCCGGAAATCTCCACGCCATCGCTGTTGTTGCCGGAAAGAACATTCCGTGCCGCCAGTTCCGCACCGCCAATCCGATTGCTGGCGGAATTGGAGATGAACACGCCGTTCGCGCTGTTGCCGGCGTCGGCTCCGGCAGCCGTCAGTCCGATGATGCAGCCTTCGATCGTGTTGCCTCCCGGACCGGAAATCTCAATGCCGTCACTGTTGAACCCCGTAATCATCAACCCCCGCACGACGCATCCGCCGCTCGTGATCAGCAAACCGTTCACTCCTGAACCAGCACTGTTGCCGGCCAAGCGCACGGGCAGAACGGCATTGAACGCGGCCGCAGACGTGTTGGTGGCGGCTCCCGGTTGCGAATACCCGTCAATCGTCACCGGATCAGTGATCGCCGGCAGAGCGCTGGCCGGGAAAATGTTGAGCGTCGAGTTCGTGATGGTGAAGACGATGGTATCCGGGACGCCAACGCTGCTGTTGGCGTCGAGGATTGCCTGCCGGAAGGAACCAGGTCCCGTGTCGTTGGTGTTGACGACGGAGATTGTCGCAGCGGAAGCGGTGAATGATCCAGTGAACAACAGGATGAGAAATGCAGAACGCAGGGTTTTCATAAAAGGATGCATGGGGTTGCCGGTTCCGGAATGCCCGTTTGTAGCACCGATTCCATTGAAATCCACGCTTTTTAGATCGCGAAAAGCACGGACACGCGCGTCCTTCCCGGGCACGCGGACGTCCGTTTTTTTGAAAGGGACGCGGGTGGAATGATGGACTCCACCCGGAATCGGAAACGTAAAGCCGGAGCTGGATTATTGTCCCGGCGTCACCAAGCGGAAGTACCGGGAACCGTCAGCGGAGTTCAGCGGGATTGAGATGATCCGTTGCGCCGGCGCGGCGCTTATATTCGTCCACGTCTGCCAGTTCCCGGTTCCGAACGCCGTGCGGCTCTGAACGGTGTAAGTGCGGTTCGCCAACGCAGTGAAGCTGAGCTCGGCGCCGCCACTGATGCGCGTCACGGAATCGAATCGGAATGTGCTCGCCGCATTCCACGGATCCGTGCCGCACAGGAATTCCTGCAGGTTCGTCAGTCCATCAAGGTCCGAATCGTCCGCGGCATCACCGGCATTGTCCGGGTTGAGCGAATGATCAAGCTCCCAATCATTTGGCAAACCGTCGCTGTCACGATCGGAGCGCGCATCCGACGGTGTGGCCGCGGCCGCGTACCAGTTTTCCGGGTCGTTGCCGTGGCGGGAGATTGAGCGGCGTTGAAGCGATTCGCCCAATCCATTTGCCGAACTCTGCCAAGGGTTCTGATTTCCGTAGGTGATTTCGTCGATGACGATCCACGAGAAGTCATCGCCAGGCGCGTCGGGCAGCTGCGGGCGTTCAAGGGAAACGCGGTCGCTGCGATTGCCGAGTTTTCCGGAATAAGGTCCAGCCAGACGCAATGAACCTTCCGTTATTCCATAGGCGGCCCGAAACTGGTTGCTCGTGGCCGTATCGGTCGGATTGAAGCTGACGACCAGCAGCACGCCGCCCGGAGCGAGAGTTGTGTTCGTTGGGAATGTGAAGCTCACGCCGCCGCCGAGCCGCCATACGCCATTGGGGTCCTGCAGCGATACCGCGGACGCAGTCGGATTGACCAGCTCAATGAACTCATCGCGCGCGTTGTCGTTTGTGCCCAAGTCCGGCGGGCGATACATGATTTCGCTGAGGCGAACTCCCGTGAACGGACTCGTGTTCGCGGTGTTGCGCGTCCGCGGAGACCCGAACCAGAACGCGGAACCATCCACGTAACGCGCGAGCGAAGCCTCGTTGTCCTGGCCATGGAAGCGCACCGCATCGACCACGCGATCCTGACTGTTGCCTGGAAGGTACGAAAGCAGCACCTGTTCTCCGGCCTTATCTAATCCGAAACCGGCTGTGATTGGACTATGGAAGTTCGTGACTTCGCTGAACGTAAGCCAGCCGCGCGCCGGAACCATCACGCTGGGCAGCGCCCACTTCGTCAATTCATCGGGATCGTCGCTCAAATACCAGTTGGAATTGAGCGCCACGTTCGTGGCGGTTGTGTTGAACAGCTCGATCCAATCGTCGGAATCATATTCCGGCCGCGACGGATCTTCGTAGTCGGTATGGGCGACAATCTCATTGAGCAGCACGGTTGCTGACGGCGGTTCGGGATCAGCGGACCCGGGTGAACCTTTGCGATACGCGCTCGCCCGCCAGTTGCCGGGGTAATCCAGCGCGCCGGTCGCCTGGCCTGAATCTGCGGCATTCAAGGGCACCAGCGAATGGCCTGCGCCGGCGGTCGCGACCGGCCAGAGTCCGTCCGTGGCGAATTCGAAATCGAAAATCTCCGTTCCATTCGCCGCGGTTTTCAAGGTCACTGATTCACCCTCATTGGCCAGGCTGCCGGAGTAAGGCCCGAAGATGGCGGTGTTC
Organism: uncultured Verrucomicrobia subdivision 3 bacterium; assembly: GCA_946480555.1. The sequence goes on along the minus strand of CAMLLE010000438.1, from coordinate 415 downwards.
GTGCCCAATCCGTAATGCGCACGGAACGCGGAGGCGTTTGCGTTTCGGATCACGAGCAGGTAGCCGCCCGGCGCCAGCGTCGCGCCGCTGGGGAATGTGAATGTGATTCCTGACGTGAAAGCCGCGCCCGCGAGGTCCAGCGCCTGGTTCGTGCTGGTGTTGTGCAGTTCCACGAATTCAAAGTCGCTTCCGTCGGGTGGATTGAACATCAACTCGGATGTCCGCAGGTGACTGGCAAGCAGTGCCGCGTTCTCCGGAGCGCCGCAGACAAACTGGATGGGATTTGACCAATGGCTCCAGCGGCCCATGATGTCTTTCATTCGCACGCGAACCCGGTAGGCGTGCCCCGGTTTCAAGGCATCCGCCGGAAGCGTCATGTCAGTGTTGAAGCTCGTGAGCTCGGCGCTTTCCCATT
>CAMLLE010000437.1 GCA_946480555.1 uncultured Verrucomicrobia subdivision 3 bacterium | reverse complement strand
TGACGGTACTGATGCCCGGTGGTGTTGTTGTCCCAGGTGAACAGCGAATTGCCGTTTCCTGAACTGTCACGGACGAGAATGCCGCCTGCTGGCGCCACCGTGCGTCCATCGGTATCGGCAATGAATGTTCCGTCGGTTGGAGTGTTGGTGCCGTCGCCTTCGAAGGTCCAGAACGCTACTGTGGCAGCCCTTGCCGGGATCGGAGCCGCAATCAGGCCCGCGAGGCCCGTCGCCAGCAGCAGCGGCCGAATCAGGCCACCGCCGGGATTCAGTTTATTGGTTTTCATGGAATGAGTTGTTTGAGTTGGGTCGTGTGGGTGAGAGTCTCTGCTTCAAATCTCGCAGCGAGGGGTTCACGTCTCGGCTATGCAGTGGGCATTTTAGCAGCTCTGGACGTGGCTCAACCTGTCTTTTGTTTTCGCTGTAATACTCCCGGCTTCATCGCCGCGTTCGCCTGGATCACCAGAACGTCTCCTCCCCGCCCAGTTCACGGCAAAGCGCTTCCATCAGGAAATAATCTCCCCAGGAAGTGTAGCCGTTTTGCCCGCCCTGGCCGCCGCGTTGAATGCCGCAGCACGCATCGTCGCGATTGAGACAGTCGTCACTGCAAAGTTTCGCGAGAAGACTCTGATGCGCTTCGGTGATCGCCGTGGTGGCGAAACCATGACGTGCGATCTCTTGAAATCCGCAAACCGCCACCGACGCCGCCGATGAGTCACGCACACGAGCGGGATGAGGAACTTCATGGAAATCGTTCCAAGGAACGATCTCATCGTCGAGATGGCTTATGAACTTCGTGGCCAGGCGCAACGCAGCGTCCAGATATTCCTCCTTCCGGGTGTGACCGTAGCTCAAAGCAAATCCGTAAATGGCCCAAGCCGCGCCACGCGCCCAGTAGCCCTGGTTCGGATCACCCAGAGGCCGCCAGCTTGCAGGGTCGAAGCGGTAAATGTTGTTCGTGGAATCGTCAGGCCGGATGAAGCAATTCAGGCACATGTCGGCGTGGCGAACAGCAATTTCGCGAAATCTTCCGTCGCCCGATTCATTGCTCGCCCAATACAAGAGCGGAAGATTCATCAGGCAATCGATGATCGCCATGTTGTCGGTTCGCATTCTCCCGTTTCCAATGGGCGACTCGACTTCATCCATGCGTCCCCAGGCACGAATGAAATTTCCGAAGGGATTGAACCTGGCCGCCAGCAATTCGGCCGCACGCAAACCAACCTCGCGATGCTCCCGGTCGCCGGTCAGCTTGTAGAGTGCGACCGAATAAAGGGAATAGAGGAACCCCAGATCGTGATGCGTTTCCATGAAGTGCGTGAACACCTTCTCACGATAATGCGGCGCGAGACGCAAAGTCTGTTGGAGGAAGTAATCGTCTTCCGTTTCCCGGCAGGCCAGCAGCGCCATGCCCGTGAAGAACGAAGAGGTCCAGTTCCCTATTTCGAAAAAGCCTTCTTTGAAATCGAAGTAGTTCCCATCCACCGCCCAAGCCGCAGACTTCGGTTCATCGGCCAGGAGCTTGATCGTGCGTCGGGTCTTGTTCACGCACAGATCCAGCGCAGCCTGAAGCTGCTGCGCTCCCAAATGATCCTTGCCAATTCGTCTGCTGATCTCGCTCACGTCGCCAACACTGTTCATGAGCGGATGCTAACGCGGCACTGTGGATCAGCCAGCGATGCCAAGCTTACGCTGTAATACTTTCCATGAACCGTCCCCGGCTCCGAAGGAGCGAAACCGAGTAGCCACAGGTGAAGCGCAGTGGCACCCGTGGATCTCCGTGCAAGTTGTCGAGCCCCAGAGGGGGCGACAGATGAATCCGCAGATTTCGCCGATTTCCGCAGATTCTCTTCCCCGATAGAGCGAAGGACTTCACCGATCGATGAGTCGCTGCCAAGGCGTTGAAACGGTTGATTCCATCTACCGCAATCCGCGTCATCTGCGGATTTTCTTCTGCAGCGAGACGGCTGAAAACAAGAGTCACCTGGCTGGCAACGTCGCCCCGTCGCGCCAGCGGCTTTCCACCAGAATCCGGCAGGGATCGGCGGGCTCGCCAAATTCATTCAGGCTGATCTGCTTGATCAGAATTTCCGCCGCGATCTGACCGATGGAAAATGGACACTGGTCAATGCCGGCATCCACGGCCATGTCATAAGGACTCATTCCCGCCACCGCGACGTCTTCCGGGATTCGATAACCCAGTTCCTTGAGCAGAAGCGGCACTTCCGGGTTCGGTGTCAGAATCGCATCGGGCGTGTGCTTTTCCATCCATGCCTCCAGGCTGCGCCGGCTGCTATTCAAAACCTCCGGGTCACCCGCCTCAAAGTCCAGCGGCGGGATGATCCGTTCGCTTCCCAACAGCTCGTGTGCCCAGGTATAGCCGCCAAGATAATTGCCTCCCAGGTAATGATCGTGGGGCCGATCAAACACCATGCCGATGCGCCGGTAGCCGTATTGATGGATTCGGTTGATGGCCATCACTGTCGCGCGCAGATGGTCGGCAGTAACGAGATTCGCATCCACCTCTCTGACCGAGAATCCAAACCTGATGAGCGAGAACTGGCTCCAATTGAAACGCCCCCAGTCCACATCCGGTTTGTGCGGAGGAATCAGCAAACCCAACACTCCGCGTTCGTGCAATTTCTGTTCGATGCGATCCGCAGGACAATCCATGGGCCAGACAAACTCCTCCAACTCGTAGCCCAACCGTCTGGCGGACTGCCCGGCCCCGCGCCAATACTGATCGAATTCATGATAGCTTCGCAGCTTGCCTGGTTCGTTCCAGTGGTTGAGCCACCCGATCACATTCCGGAATCCAGCGCTCGATTTGGCGCGACGGTATTCGGAGAGGCGCAGCAAAACAGGATCAGCCCGGTAACCCAGCTCACTTGCCATGCCGAAGATTTGCTTCCGCAACGTCGCGGAAATGCGCGGGCTCTCGCGTAACGCCAGTGAAACCGTGTTCTTGGAAACGCCGATCTTGTCGGCAATTTCCCTGAGCGACACGCGCCTTCCAATTGCCGTCGCGGAAGGTGTGATTCGTTGAGCGGACACAACCCGGCTACTCGCAATCGCGGCTCCTCTGTCCGGCAATGAATGGCCGTCGCGCCAATGGCTCTCAATCAGAATTCGGAGCGGATGACGCGGAACGCCGCGTTCGCCGATGTTCATCTGCTTCAACAGCGTCTCGACCGCAGCCCGTCCGATCGATTCGGCATGCTGGTCAATGCCGGCATCCACTCCCGGAATGTCCAACACAGAGGTTCCGGCAACGGCGATGTCTTCCGGGATTCGATACCCGAGTCTTCGAAGCATGCCGGAGACCTCGATGTCGGAGATGAGCAAAGCCTCGGGTTTATATCGTTTCAGCCAGAGATCGAGCGCCGCTTCCTGCCGCGACAATTCGTCAGTTGTCCGGCTTTTCAGAAAGGTGAGCAGCGGCGGCACGGGTTCGAGCCCGAATTTTTTCTCGGCGTAGAAGAATCCGCTGGTCACGCCTCCGCCAATGCGTTGATTGAATTCCCGGTTCACCGTGATGCCGATCCGGCGATATCCGTATTCGTGAATTCTCCCCAGCGCCATCACCGTTGCCCGGTAGATGTCGGCCGTCACTGTGTTTGAATCCGGCGTGGGCACCGACAAGCCGAAGCGGACGATCGAGAACTGCTTCCAGTCAAAATCCCCCCAATCGATCACATCGCGGTGCGGCGGAATCAGCAGCCCCTCAATCCCGCGCGTCACAAGAATCTTTTCCAGCCTCCTGGGCGAGCAGTCAG
>CAMLLE010000436.1 GCA_946480555.1 uncultured Verrucomicrobia subdivision 3 bacterium | reverse complement strand
CCAACCGGCTGCCGACCTGGAATCCGGTTCTCTTTCAACCGCGGAACGGTCCGCTCATGCTGTTCTACAAAGTCGGCCCCAGCCCAAGCACCTGGTGGGGAATGTTGATCACCTCCACCGACGGCGGCAAAACCTGGTCGCAGCCGCAACGCCTGCCGGACGGCATTCTCGGACCGATCAAGAACAAGCCGGTCCAGCTGCCGAATGGAGACATTCTTTGTCCCTCAAGCTCCGAAGGCGAAAACGGCTGGCGCGTTCACTTCGAACGCACGCGCGATCTCGGCAAAACCTGGGAAAGCACCGGGCCGGTGAACGATGGCAAAGCCATCGGCGCCATTCAGCCGAGCCTGCTTTTTCATCCTGGCGACAAACTTCAATCCATCGGCCGCACGCGGCAGGATCGCACATTTGAGATTTGGTCTGACGATGGCGGAAAAACTTGGGGCGAAATGGGACTCCTCGATTTGCCCAATCCCAATTCGGGAACAGATGCCGTCACGCTTCGGGACGGACGCCAGCTGTTTGTTTACAATCACAACATCCGCACGGGCTCGAACAACAAAGGCCGCAGTCCGCTGAATGTCGCGATTTCAGAGGACGGCCGGAACTGGTTTGCCGCGGCTGAACTGGAGAACGATCCGGACGCGCCCAACGGCTTCGCGTATCCCGCCGTGATCCAGACACGCGACGGCCTTGTACACGTCACTTACACGTGGCAGCGGAAGACGATCAAACATGTGGTGCTCGATCCGAAGAAGCTTCAATTGCGCCCGATCGTGAACGGTCAATGGCCGAACTAGGAGCCCCCTCCGCGTAGCGGCGCTCTGACGAGAGCCGCTGTTTGAAAAATTTCTTTCCGTGGAGAATGGCGGCGCTCGCCAGAGCGCCGCTACGCAGTCAAATCCCCACACGCTGGACGAACTCCTGCGCCAGGACTTCGTAGGCCGCCGAGCCGCTGCTGTATTTGTCGTAGTGGATGATCGGTTTGCCGAAGCTGGGTGCCTCCGCCAGACGCGTGCTGCGCGGAATCATGGTTTCAAAAACGCGGTCGCCAAAATGTTCGCGCACTTCGCTCACCACCTGATTCGAGAGCTTCGTGCGGCTGTCAAACATCGTCATCACCACGCCGAGCAGTTCGAGGTTCGCATTCACTGCGGCGTCGCGCAACTGGCCGAGCAGACGGTTGATCATGGAGATCCCTTCCAGCGCGTAGTATTCGCACTGCAACGGCACGAGCAAACCGTTCGCCGCGGCGAAGGCGTTCATGGTGAGAATGCCGAGGGACGGCGGGCAATCGATTATCACCAAATCGAAGCTGCCGCTCGAAATCACCGGCGCAAGCACGTCCCTGGCGCGATGCAAATAATTCTCCTGGCGTGCGAGTTCCAGATCAGCCGCACACAAATCGACCTCGCTGGGGACGACACTGAGGCGCTCGTAAGCCGTTGGTTGAATTTTTTCCGCCAGCGTTCCTTCGCCCAGCAGCACACGATATGCACTGCCGCCTTCGGTCTTTTCCAGGCCCAATCCGCTCGTCGCATTGGCCTGCGGATCGAGATCGAACAACAGGACGCGCTTGCCCATGGCGGCGACGCAGGCGGAGAGATTCACGGCTGTGGTAGTCTTCCCCACTCCGCCTTTCTGATTGGCAACGGCAACGACTTTGGTTGGCACGCAGGAGGTGTAATGAAAGCGAATGGCTGATTCAAGCGTTGAACCGGAATCCCGGGACGCACTTCCCTCAGATTTGATTCAAACCCCAATTTCTTCAATGGGGACAGCGCAGGACAACCTTTCGCTGGATTTTGCAGTACCCGAATTGCATCATTGAGACATGAAATTGATCCTCTCGACGCATAATGTGACGTTGACCAAGGCTATTGAAGATCATGTCCTCACCCGGCTCGACAAGCTGGAACACTTTGACCGCTGGGCAATCGACGCGCGGGTAACGCTCGAACACGACCACACTCGCGCCCCGGAAAAGCAGTTCTCCTGCTCCATGCGCCTGGGCGTCCGCGGACCCGATCTCTTTGCCGAAGACCGCGAGAGCGATCTCTACGCCGCCATCGATATCGTTGCCAAGAAGATCGAGCAACAAATCCGCAAGCGTCAGAGCAAACACAAGGCGCGCAAACACAAAGTCGCCGCCCGCACCAAACGTTCGCGCCAGGAAGCGGCCATTTAAGATTGCGGAAGGTTGACGGATGGAAGAACAGCACGCGCCGCCGCCGGGCAACCTTTCTCAATCCACTTTCATTCTCCGCGCCCGCGCCGTTCTCCCGGTCTCCCGACCAGTTCTGGAGAACGGCGCGGTGCTTGTTTCAGGAAATCGCATCCGGGCGGTTGGATCGTGGAATGAACTTTCCAGTCAGCCGCACGCCCACGTCATTGATCTCGGCGATGCAGTTCTGATGCCTGGACTCGTCAATGCGCACTGCCATCTCGATTATACGGACATGGCGGGACGCCTGCCGCCGCAAAAGCGTTTCACGGATTGGATCAAGCTGATGCTCGCGACCAAGGCGGAATGGATTTACACCGAGTTCGCCGAAAGCTGGCTGCATGGCGCGCAGATGCTGGTGCGCAGCGGCACCACGACGGTCGCCGATTACGAAGCGGTGCCGGAACTCCTGCCCGATCTCTGGAGCACGACTCCCATGCGCGTGCTGTCGTTCCTGGAAATGACGGGCGTGAAGAGCCGGTGCAATCCGCAGGCGATCTTGAACGAGGCGCTCGCGCGGGTGGATGAACTGCACGATGCGCGTTCGTTCGCCAGTCTGGCGCCGCACGCCCCTTACTCCACGGTCCCGGAATTGATCCGCATCAGCGCCGAGGCTGCGCGCGACCGCGGTTTGCCGCTGTCGATTCACCTCTCCGAGTCGCAGCAGGAATTCGAGATGTTCTGCGATGCTCGCGGCGAGATGTTCGAATGGCTGCAACGCAACGAGCGCGATCTGAGTGACTGCGGACATGGTTCGCCCGTCCGGCAGCTGGCAAACCTGGGCGCACTCGGTCCCAACCTTCTGGCAGTGCATGTGAATTATCTCGCGCCTGGCGATGCGCAGCTGCTGGCCAAACACGAATCGCACGTGGTTCATTGCCCGCGCAGTCACGCCTATTTCCAGCACGCGCCGTTTCCTTATCGCGAGCTGACCGAAGCCGGCGTGAACATCTGCCTCGGCACTGACAGCCTGGCCACCGTTTACAAAACGCGCCGCGATACGGTTGAACTCAGCTTGTTCGATGAAGCCTCCAGCTTCGTCGCCAGGAATCCCGATGTGTCTCCGGATCGGGTGGTGCAAATGATGACCGCCAACGGCGCGCGTGCTTTGGGAATGGCCGGACAAGTGGGAGAGCTTCGCGAAGACGCACTGGCCGATCTAATTGCGATTCCGTTCAACGGCGATGTCAGCAACGCAGCCGAAGCGGTGGTGCGGCATCGCGGTCCGGTGACTGCATCCATGATCAATGGGCAGTGGGCTATTTCAGCACCGACGTCCTGAGGACGACGACCGCAACGATCCAACCGGCAGGTCGAGCTTCTGAACGGAGACTCCGCAGATTGCACTGATTTCCGCAGATTCCAAGCTGGCGAAATCCTGAGACCATCAAATACGCAGTCACGACAACGGGCCCTGAGCCGGAGCGATGCATTTGGATTGAAACGCTGTCTCTGGATAGCGCCTATTTGAAGCTCGAATAGGCGATATTCAGAGTCTCGCGGAGCGCACCTTCTGGTGCGGAATATGGGGCTGCGCGGCAGCGCAGCCCTACC
>CAMLLE010000435.1 GCA_946480555.1 uncultured Verrucomicrobia subdivision 3 bacterium | reverse complement strand
AAGAAGATGCCGACCTGGATCGCCAGGCAAACCACAAAAAAGAGGCAGATGAGAACGAAAGCGACGGTGGGCAGATCGACGCCGCGCAGCAGATTCGTGAATGCCATGAACGGCATGCACGCGCTGAAGAACAGCACGGCCATGTATGCGCCGCAGAAAAATTTTCCGCGAATGATCCGGCCGGGCGTGAGCGTCGTGATGTAAAGCAGATCGAGATTGGCGTCCTGACGTTCCGCCGCCAGTCGCACGCCGACGTAGAGCGGGATGAACAGCAGGCTCGCGCCCGTCAGAATCCCGACGAACACCTGGAAGATCGTGGCACCCACCCGGGCGTCGCCGGACATTTCAAACGTCTGGGTGATTAACAGCGTGAGCGCGGTGCAGAACAGGATGGCGAGAAACAGCAGCAGCATGCCGATCACCGACCAGTTGCGCATCGCCTGGCGCAGTTCCTTCACCACGATCGGATTCAACTCCCATTCGCGCCAGCTGCGGAAGTGGTTTTTGATTCTGGCAATTGCAGTTGTCATACAGATTCAACCGGCTGAGGACGGATCAACTCGTCGTAGAACCCGCGCGGACGGGTGTCGTTGATAATGAGGCTGACGGACATTTTGTAGAAAACCCGGATCAATCCGCCGACAAACCCGAGAAAAATGATGAACCCCATCCAGAAATGCGAGCTTCCCATGGTGCTGGCGACGCCAGAACCGACGAGCATGCCAAAGAACAAAAACAACCCGGCCGCGCCAGCTGCGAGCAGACTGGCGTAGATGAGCAGCACCAGAATTTTCACGGGCGCTGGAGCCGGCACGCAGGCAATCAAGATTCCAAACTGGAGTTCCAGCCATACCACCGCCCAGAGACAGACCAGCACGAAGAGCACGGTGGGCAAATCCAATCCGCGCAACAAATTCGTGAACGCCATGAACGGCATGCAGACGCTCACAAACATCAGGCCAAGGCACGCACCGCACAGCAGCTTGCCGGTCACGATCTGCTCCGGCTTCAAGGCGGTGATGAACATCAGGTCCAGGCCGCCTTCGCGACGTTCCGCCGCCAATCGCGCACAAATATAGAGCGGCAGAAAGAAGGCGCTCGCCGCGGTCAGAATCCCCAGAAAGGCGCGATACACCGGCAAGCCGAGCTTTGAATCTTCTTCCGGAACAAATCCATGCCGCACCAGGAAAGCGACGGCTGCCAGAAATAACGCCACCAGCAATGTCATGATCGCCGAAGTCAGCACCCGGCTGCGCACCGCCTGGCGCAGTTCTTTGACGAGAACGGGGTTGAGCTCCAGGTCACGCCAGTTGTGGCGTTTGGCCTGTGGTCGAACGGCTGCAGCAGGTTTCCCGCGATCCGGCTGCAGGTGCGATGCTGAATCCATGATGTTCCGGGCTGAATCCATGCCGCTACTGCACCCCGCCTTTGGTTACGTTCATGAAAATGTCTTCGAGGTCTGCCTTCGTCTGGCGGAATTCCAGAATCCGGAACCGCTGTGAAATCAGGTGCGACAGAACTTCGCAGGCAGCTTCTTCTTCGCCGCCCAGTTCAAAGTGAATTTCCGTCCCAACCTGCCGCGGCTTGTCCACAAGGGGTGTTTCCAGCAGTGTTTTCAACAGCTGCGGCGTGTCTTCAAACTTCAACAACTTCACCGCAACCGTGCGGCGTGGCGCGCTCTTCTTCAACACTTCTTCGATCGTCCCCGTTTCCAGCAGCTTGTCGCGCTCGATGATCACCACGCCGTTGCAGATTTCCGTCAGCTCCGTGAGGATGTGCGAGCTGATCAGAATCGCCTTCTTGCGTTCTGCCAGCACGGCCAGCAACTCGCGCAACTCGACGCGCGCACGCGGATCCAGCCCCGCCGCCGGTTCATCCAGAATCAGCACGTCCGGATCGTAAACCAGCGCGCGTCCCAGGCTGACGCGCTGTTTCATGCCTTTGGAAAGCGCTTTCAGATGCTTGTCGCGAATGCCGGTCACGTTCGTGAATTCCTCGATCGCTTCCACGGCCTGGGTTCGCTTCCGGCCCTTCATGCCGTAGGCGCGCGCGTAGAAATCCAGGTATTCGTGGACAGTGATGTCGGCATGCGCGGGAAGACTGTCGGGCACATAGCCGACCGCTTTGCGCGCGAGCTCAGGCTGTTCGCGGACGGAAACTCCATTGAGCAGCACATCGCCGTCGGTGGGTTCCTCGATGGTGGAGATGATCCGCATCGTGGTCGTCTTGCCAGCTCCGTTCGGCCCAACAAATCCGAACACATGGCCGGAATCGAACGAGAACGTGATGTTGTCCACGGCAACGGTTTTGCCGAATTCCTTCCGCAGATTTTTGACCTGAACTTTCATGGGCGGGAGCTGGATTCGAGAATGCCGTAAACGAGTGCGCCGGAATTGACGCGTCCGGAATTTGCCGACAGACCTGTTTCAAGGAACGGATTGCCTTCGAGCAACGCGAGGTAGGTTCCCGGCCGCAAATACTGCGGCGCGCTGGCGAGATCGAAATCGTTCAACTGACGGTAGGCGAGGCGTTGGGCCAGTTCTTTCAAGGTCGCCCCGCCAATCGCGTCCCCGGTGCTCTCCAGCTTCACCTTGTCGCCGGGCGCAACTTTCGAAGCGCGCACGAGCCTCCCGGAATGATCTGCAAGCCAGAGTTCTTTGATGGGCGCGCCCAATCCGTTCACCACACCGCTGGCGTCGAGTTGAATGCGTTCCCGTTTCGTTTCCGATTTGCGGATTTGAAAATGCGCAGGGACACGCGCCGTCACCCAACCCCGCTCCAGATGCTGGCCACGGGTCCAATCCACTTCCCGCGACGATCCGCTGCTCCGCCGGAAATCGTGCCCGACCAACGGCGTCGCTTCAGTATCGGAACTGAGAATCAAACCACCGCCCGGTGTCAGCGGACAATAGTACGCCGCCATGCCCAGCGTCGTCGCACGATGGTTCGCCTGATCCAGGAACGTGAGCCCCTCGACGCGCACGTCGGACGTGAAACCTTCGCGCAGGATGCTGTAGGCGAACACGGCGAGAGTTGTGACCAGCGAAATGGCGGGAATGGTCCAGAGCAACCAGATGCGGCGGTTCTTCCGCGTGAGGTAAATAATGTTCACCGGCCCGATCACGATGACAAACGCGAGCATGATCACCACAATGCCGCGCACGGGAATCCTCACATTTCCGACCACCGGAAACGCGTTGTTGGCGCTGCCCTCGTTCATCATGTTCTGCCACGGCAACGCCGCGGCAGCCAGCGATTCGCGCACGAGGGCGGAAGCGCCGGATCCATCCTCCGGCAACCGTTCCGATCTGAACACGAGGCATTTCCCAAAACCGGCGCTCACGAACTGTCCGCCGTCGATCGCTTCCCGCGGCGCAGATTGCCATTGGTCAGGCACGGTGCCGGTGCCGAGCAGGATCAATACGCCGCCGCATTCCGTGTAACGCATCAGCGCGGCTTGAATGGCTGGCGGCATCGTCTGCCAGTCGCGGAAGGTGATGGCGATTCCGTCAAAGGGGCTGAACGAAAGCCAGGTGTCGCTCCATTCGTTCACAGCCACTTCAGAACGCAGAAAATTGTTCGCATCGTAACCAGTTGAACCGTGGCCGCTGAACTCCGAACTGGCGCGCGCCGTCGATGCCCAGGCGGAGTTTGTGGAATTCACCAGTTCAACGGCGTCGATGCTGATCATTCCTCCGTAAGTGGAGCCGAAATCCAGTCGAACCTTTTGCACGGGCTCCGGGGTGAGTGGAAAGGGAAACTCGCGCGGTTTGCCGGGGCTTGTT
>CAMLLE010000434.1 GCA_946480555.1 uncultured Verrucomicrobia subdivision 3 bacterium | reverse complement strand
ACCGCGTCCGCCAGTGAGTGAGCGCAGCGTGCTGGAGTACCGGTAAAGTTCCTTGGACGGCACCTGCGCCTTGATCACCTGAAAGCTGCCATCCGTGTCCATGCCCTGGATGCGGCCGCGCCGGCTGGAAAGATCGCCCATCACCTTTCCCATGCAATCTTCAGGAATCCGGATTTCCACATTGTTGATCGGCTCGAGCAAACATGGCTTTGCCGCCGCGAATGCTTCCTTGAAAGCGAAATAACCGGCGATCTGAAACGCAATGTCCTTCGAATCGACCGGATGCATTTTGCCGTCGTAGAAATCCACCTTCACATCCACCACCCGATACCCGGCCAGCACGCCTTCCTCGCAAACTTTCTGCACGCCTTTCTCAACCGAGGGCACAAAGACCCGGTCCACGTTCTGGCCCACCAGCGATTGCGTGAACTCGACGCCTGTATCGCGTCCGGTCGGTTCAATGCGCATCCACACCTCGGCAAACTGCCCGGCCCCGCCCGTCTGTTTCTTGTGCCGATACTTCGATTCACCCCGCGCCTTAATCGTCTCGCGATAACGAACGCGCGGCTCGTGCAACTCCACATGCACCCCGTAGCGGCGTCTCAAGCGGTCGGCAATCACCTCCAGATGCAATTCGCCCTGTGCCGACAAAATCGTCTCGTGCAGTTCCGAGTCCACGTGATGCAGGAATGTCGGGTCCTCGTGGTGCAACGCCGCGAGCCCCGCCGCGATCTTGTCTTCCTCTCCCTTGGAAACGCTCTTGAGCGATGCGTGAATGTTCGGTCGCGGATAGTTCACCTTGGGCAACGTCACCGGATGCTTCGCGCTGCAAAGCGTGTTGCCCGTGTGCGTGTCCTTGAGCTTCACCACCGCACCGATGTCGCCCGCGTTCAGCAGCGGAACGGTCTCGCGATTCCGCCCGTTCAGCAGGTAAATCTGCCCAACCTTTTCCGAAACGCGCCGGTCGCTGTTGAACAGCTCCGCTCCCACCTTCACCTGGCCGGAATAAACGCGGAAGAATGACAGCTCTCCGAACTGCGCCTCGCTCATCGTTTTGAACACGTAGCAAACCGGCTCGGCATCCGTGAGCTTCACACCCACTTCCTTGCCATCAGCGTCCAGCGCCGTGACCTTTGCGCGATCAACCGGAGACGATCCATATTTCGCGATAAAATCCATCAACCGAGCGACGCCGATGTTGTTTTCCGCCGACGCAACGAAGAGCGGCACGAAGACCTGATTCTGAATCGCCTTGTGAATGCCAGCGCGCCACTCCTCCTCCGACAACCCGCCCTGCTCAAAAAACTTCTCCATCAAGGAATCGTCCGATTCGGCCACATGTTCGATCAATTCCTTGTGCAATGCATCGACCTTCTCCTTCCACGCTCCGGAAGCGGCTGCCTCGGTGAACTTCCCGCTGCGATCGCCCGCGTAGGTGATGATTTCATCGCGTGGCACGTCGAGCACCTGGTTGAAGTTCGGTCCCGGATTCACCGGCAGCGTCAGCGGGAACACGCTCGCACCGAAATGTTCACGGACCTGTGTGAGGACGCTGTCGAAATCCGCGCCTTCCTTGTCGAACGCATTCACGACAATCATTTTCGGAATGCCGTATTGCGTCGCGTAACGCCAGACAGCGTCCGTGCCGACCCCCACGCCGTGTGCGGCATTGATGACGATCAACGCGAAGTCGCCAACGCGCAGCGCGCCCAGTCCTTCGCTGATGAAATCCGCGTAACCCGGGCAGTCCAGAAGGTTGAACTTCTTCCCCAACCATTCCGCGTGCAGCAGCGACGCTGAGACGGAAATCTGCCGCGACTTCTCACTCTCATGGTAATCCGACACAGTCGTGCCGGCGGCGATGCTGCCCATCCGGTTGATGACGCCCGCGCAAGCCAGCATGGCTTCGCTGAGCATGGTTTTTCCCGACGAAGCATGTCCGACCACGGCGAAGTTGCGAATGTCAGCAGGTTGGAATTCTTTCATAGGAAGGAAGGTCCTTTGGGTGAAACGGCTTGGATTGTGGGCCCCGCGCTCACGCTCGCACTCTAAATCCGGACCTGCAATTTCGCCAAGGGATAAAAATTCTCCGATCTTGCCAAACCTCTTCCGCGATTTGCCCGCTGCCGGCAATTCTGTCCACGAACGCAGAATCGGGAACCTCAACACTCAACATTCATGGTAGGGTTGCCCGGGCTCGGGCAACCGCGCGCTGAAAGCGCGGAAGATGTGCAATCTGGAACTTCCGCGTGCGATTGGTCGAGTCACGTCTCTGGCGCCGCGCTCCGGTCAAGATGCGAATTGTGGCCCGCTGCGCGCCCCGCTTGACTTGCCTCATCCCAAGCAACCACCTTCTGCGCATGATCCTAGCGGGCGACATCGGCGGCACCAAAGTCAATCTGGCTTCATACACAATTTCGTCAGGCGGGTTGGTACCCGGACCGGCGGGCACCTTTCCCAGCCGCGATTACGCGAGTCTCACGGAGATCATCCGCAGTTTCATCCAAAGCCACAGCGTCAATCCCGGCTACGCCTGCTTTGGGGTGGCGGGACCCATCCGCAATGGACGCGCACAACTCACCAATCTTTCGTGGATCGTGGACGAACGGGAACTGGAACAGACGCTCAACCTCAAACGCGTTTTTCTGTTGAACGATCTTCAGGCGAACGCGTATGGAATCGCCCTTCTCCAGCCGAACGATTTCACCGAACTCAATCGCGGCAGTAGCGTCGGCGAAGGCAGCCATGCGATCATCTCGGCCGGCACCGGCCTGGGTGAAGCCGGGCTTCTCTGGACCGGATCAAATTACACCGCGATCGCGTCTGAAGGCGGTCATTGTGATTTCGCGCCACGGACCGAACTGGATGATCACCTTCTGATCTATTTGCGCAAACGCTTCGGCCAGGTGAGCTGGGAACACGTCCTTTCCGGTCCGGGGTTCCATCACATCTATCAGTTCCTCCGCGACACAGGCCGTGGTGAAGAACCGGCGTGGCTCACCGAGGAATTTCAACAGACCGATCCGCCCGTTGCCATCACCCGCGCAGGTTTGGAGAATCGCTGTCCGCTCTGTTCTCAAACGCTCGATCTGTTCGTCAGCTACTACGGCGCTGAGGCCGCCAACCTTTCCTTGAAATTCATGGCCACGAGCGGTCTCTACATCGGCGGCGGCATCGCGCCCAAAATCATTGCGAAGCTCACCGACGGCACTTTCATGCGCAGCTTCATCGGCGCCGGTCGAATGAAAGATCTTCTCGCCTCCATTCCCGTCCGCGTGATCCTGAACGACAAAACCGCGCTGCTCGGGGCCGCGCGTTACGCTGCAGTGCAGACGTCTTTGCTTCATCACACGGGGCGTTGACCCTGCTGACCTTTCAAGTCGCGGATTGATTCGCGTTTCGGCGATTCAGCGATCGCACAACTCGCGACGCCGACTTCGACAATAGTTCTTTTGCGGCCCGTCGAATTCGGGTTCAATCCGCGCCGATGAAAATTCTGGTCATTGGCTCCGGTGGACGCGAACACGCGCTGGTCTGGAAACTCGCGCAATCGCCGCATGTTTCCCAGCTCTGGTGCGCGCCCGGCAATGCTGGAATCGGCCTCGAACGTCTCGCCAGCAACGGCTCGCCGGTGGAATGTGTGAACATTGGCGCGGAGGATTTGCCCAAGCTCCTCGCGTTCGCCCAGGAGAAGAAAATCGCTCTCACCGTCGTCGGCCCGGACAATCCGCTGGCACTCGGCATTGTCGATCTGTTTCAGAAAAACTCACAGCGCATCTGGGGGCCGAACCAAAAAGCTGC
>CAMLLE010000433.1 GCA_946480555.1 uncultured Verrucomicrobia subdivision 3 bacterium | reverse complement strand
AGTTCGTCTCACAACTCTTGCGCCACTCCGTGGCGCGGACGGCGCAGCGCGCCGTCCCTACCTTCGTAGCTGCCGAAGTGACGAGCGGGGCTCTTTTTCAACGTAACTCCGCCTCCTTACGTCGGCGGCTGCGATTCTTCGGCAGGTCAGCCGCCGGTTTCAAAGCCAGGATACAACGTCATGCCGCCATCCACGAAAATGCTCGCGCCGTGGATGTAATCGGAATCATCGCTTGCCAGCCAGACAACCGCGCGGCCGATGTCATCCGGCTCGCCGATGCGCTTGTAGGGAATCAGCTTCATCAACCCGCGATAGGCGTCCGGCGTTCCCCAAGCTTCCATGTTGATCGGCGTGCGGACGGCGCCGGGGCAAACAGAGTTCACACGGATGCGATGCGGCGCAACCTCCTGAGCGATGCTTTTCATCATCAACATCACACCTCCCTTGCTGGCGGCGTAATTCACGTGCCCGGCCCAGGGAATGACTTCGTGGACGCTGCTCATGCAGATGATTTTTCCGGCGGCGCAACTGACTTCCTTGCGAATGCCACGGCGCTTGAACTCGCGAATCGCTTCGCGCGAGCAGAGAAACTGTCCGGTGAGATTCACATCGAGAACGAACTGCCAATCGGCGAGCGACATCTGGTCGACGGGTGCGTCCTTCTGAAGCCCGGCGTTGTTCACGAGAATGTCGATCGTGCCGAACTCCTGGATCATCTTCTTGAACATCGCCTGAACCTGATCCTCTTTGCGAACATCCGCCTGATGCGAATAGACGTTCGCGCCGCAACGCGCGGCTTCCTTCACGACGGCATCTGCGGCTTCGGGACGCGAAACGTAATTCACCACCACGTCGGCTCCGGCATGCGCCAGCGCCAATGCGACAGCCTGGCCGATGCCTGAGTTTGCCCCGGTTACCAGTGCCTTCTGGCCTTTCAGAACTTTGTTGATCGGGCACGCCGGCATCACGGCCTGCGGCAGGTTTTCTTCGTGCAGATGCTGGCGCATTAGTTCGTGCGCCGACGGCGCAGAGTTTGGCATCAAGCGGCTTTGCCGCAGTGTGACTTCGGGAATTGTGTTCATTTCGAGTTCGAATGGATTGCGCACAGTTGAGTCGAGGAAACGTGGAATGCCTTACAAGGGAACTGGTAGGGACGTCGCGCTGCGACCTCTCCGCCCGCATGCGAGCGGGCGGAACAGGATGCGCCCGTTGCACAAACACCCCGTCGTTGCGCCACTTCGTGGCGCGGACGGCGCAGCGCGCCGTCCCTGCCTCGGTAGCCGCCGGGGTCACGAGGCGGATTCTCTCCCAGCTTTCCCTCCGCCTCCTTACGCCGGCGGCTGCCGGCATCTGGAAAATGCTGTAAGCATCCTCCTTTCTGCGCGACCAACTCACGGCACTGTGGCGCACTGATCGCGGCGCAGCGCCAGCGAGACAAAATGAAATGGTTTTCCAGCGCGATGAACTCTCTTTGCCAGAGCGTTCACGATCTTTCTCCCGACTGTAAACAGGCGGTGCATACTTATGCTGCTGCAATCAATCGGCGAACTCCCTTGCGCCAGCGGATCGGTTTAAGATTGCACCTGCTGCTGTGCGACTGGTGCCGTCGCTTTGTTCGCAATATCGAACTTCTCCGAAACAAACCGCCGCAAATCGAAACGCCGCCAAACAACCCTTCCCGGCTTTCGCCCGCTGCGAAAGATCGAATGAGGAGCCGGCTGGAACGAAAATAGACCTGTGTCCAAGAACGTTGCGCCACGCCACAACTCCTCCGGAACTTTTCCAGCCTTTCACCGGATCGTCATCGATTTGAAACATGAAAGCCCAGAATGGAGCCTCATGAACGCCGCCATCGAAACCGTCAGACTGCTGCTTGGCTCGCCCGGACACTATGCCGCCAGGCTCGCGAAAGCATCGGACGAAATCCGCCGGGCCCAGCGCCTGCGCTTTGAAGTCTTCAATATCGAACTGAACGAGGGCCTCGAATCATCGGCGATCATCGGACGCGACGAGGATCCATTCGACGCGGTTTGCGATCATCTCGTCGTCGAGCATCTGCCGACTGGCAGCATTGTCGGAACGTACCGCCTGCAAACGGGCCTGAATGCCGCTGCGCACCTCGGCTATTACTCGCAGCAGGAATTTGAGTTTCGCAATCTGGAGCGCGTTCGAGAGGAAGTCATCGAGCTTGGCCGCGCTTGTGTTCATCAACAGCACCGGAACATGATTGTGCTTGGGCAGCTTTGGAAGGGCATCGCCAATTACGCCAGGGAGCGAGGCGGACGTTATCTCATCGGTTGCAGTTCCCTGACTTCGCAAGATCCCGCGGTCGGCGCCTCGGTGTATTCTGAATTGTACCGCTCTCATCTGGCGGAACCGCAGTGGCGGACAACTCCCCTGACGGCGTTTGACTGCCCACTCGATCAACTCGCGCCAGAACCAGTGAAGGTGCCCAAGCTTCTCCGCGCTTATCTCACCCTTGGCGCCAAGATTTGCGGTCCGCCTGCTCTCGACCGGAATTTCAAGACAATCGATTTCCTCACGATGCTGGACCTCACAGCGATGTCTCCGATTGCGCGGCAGCGGCTGTTTACCTGAGCCCCGTCCAGCGTGAGAACACTTTTCACCCATCCAATCCGCGTAATGCTGTGTTCAATGTGGATGCTCGCGGAGCTTCTCTTCGCCGCGCTCACGTTTGTCGTTCAACGTGGAATCGCGCCATCGCACATCCCGCTTCGGAACCGTGCGATCTGGTTGCACCGCACCGCGCGGCGGCTGTTGCGGATCTTCCCGGTGAACGTTCAGGTATCAGGCTCGATTCCTGCCAATGGAATGCTCGTCTGCAATCATCTCGGCTATCTGGACATTCTGATTCTGGCCTCGTTGACACCATCGGTGTTCGTGGCCAAGAACGATGTGAAATCCTGGCCGGTGTTTGGCTGGTTCGCAATCGTGGCCGGCACACTGTTTGTGAACCGCGAAAAGCGAAGCCAGGTTCGGACCGCGAATGCGGGCATCCATGCAGCGCTGGATCAGGGCGCGCTGGTCATCGTTTTCCCGGAAGGCACCAGTTCCGGCGGCGAAAGCATTCTTCCATTCAGGTCTTCCCTGCTCGAACCCGCATCCCAACTGAACCATCCGCTCTCGATTGGATTCATCCGATACGCGCTTCAGGATGGGGACGCCAGCGAGGAAGTCTGCTATTGGAAGGACATGACACTCGTGCCGCACATGTTGAACCTGTTTGCGAAGAAGCGCGTTGATGCGTTCATCACATTCGCGTTTATCCACCATCGCCCACCGGATAGGAAGACACTGGCGCACGATCTCCATTCCGCACTGAGCATGATCCATCAGGAGCAGACTAAACTCCGCGAACCGTGTGGCCGGCAAACGCCCGAGCGACGGGATTGCTCTCAACCTTGCGCCAACATTGAGACGTCTTTCAATCCGCGTCGAGAATCCTCCCGGTTCAACCATGCACTGCGCGACTGAAAAAGGATTCTCAACGGCCATTGCCAATAGAAGCTGATGCCGTTCTGCCGTGCCGTGGGAATTTTTGAATTTCCGAAGGAATACTGGCGGAGAGAGGGGGATTCGAACTCCCACCGACCGAACCGCCAAAAACCTTGAAAACACTAGCAAAACCCAATGTTTACGCGCAAATGATGGTTTTTTTTCGATTGGGTGTCAATGTAAAGAGAACACCCGAAATGAAGCCCGTGTGCTAGATTTGCTAGACGGCGATTCAGCGGATTTCAGGTTCGATTTCCAAATGTTGTAGAGCGCCTTTGAACGCGCGGCGGTCTTGGCCCCTCCGTGCGGCT
>CAMLLE010000432.1 GCA_946480555.1 uncultured Verrucomicrobia subdivision 3 bacterium | reverse complement strand
CTGAAAATGCTCGTAGTGGCTGAACTCGAACATCTGCCGGTGCAGCAGGCCAGGGCTGGCGACGCCGAAGCCTGGAACGTTCTCTTCAAACGCTACCAGCTGCCGCTCTACGCTTATGTGTTCGAACTTCTGCATGGCGAACAGGCCAGCCTGGATGCCGTCCAGGAAACCTTCATCGCTGCCGCGCGCCACATCGGCAGCCTGCGCGATAACTCCAAGTTCGGCAGCTGGCTCTTCGGCATCGCGCACCAGAAGTGCATTCAACGCTGGCGCAAACAATCCAGCCGGCCGGAAGTTTCGCTCGAAGAAGCTGAAGCCGCTGAAACGGATTTTCATGAGAGCCCGGATGATTTGCTTATCCGCCGCGAAAACGAGGAGGAATTCATGCACGTGCTGAACCAATTGCCGCTGCCGCAGCGCTCTGCCCTGCTCCTGTTTTTCGTCGAAGATTTCTCGCTGGAACAGATTGCCGAAATTACCGGCGCCAGCGTCGGCACGGTTAAGTCGCGGCTGCATTACGGCAAACGCGCCTTGAGAACGTTATTGGAGAATCGAAAATGAAAACGCCTCGAGAATTATTGCTGAACCGGCATCGGGACAAGGTCCCGAAGCTGGATGCGCTTCGCGAACAGGTTTTCGCAAATGAATTATCGCGAATGCAAGCTGACGCAATGCCGGGCGCCAGCCTTGCCATCCGCGTTGTGCTCGCTTTTTGGAACGAACTGATTCTGCCTGCGCGCCACACGTGGGCGGGACTGGCCGCGGCCTGGATTGTAATCCTGGCCATCAACACTGCCGATTCAGATGGCTTTCCCTCGGCACATGCGCGCGTGGCGAGCTCGCCTGCCGAGATTGCTGCGGCCATCCGGGAACAGCAGCGATTGATGGCTGAGCTGGCGGGCGTTCCGGAAATGAGAACTCCCGAACGACCGCAGCCCGCTATGCCCAAGCCCCGCAGTTCGCGTCGTACGGAAACCTCGCTCGTTTGATATGAATACGACTCCGGAAAAACAAATCGCCGAAGCAAAACCCAGTCGCGGCTTGCGCTGGTTGCGACGCGGCCTCATAGCGTTGGTGTCTTTCATCACGTTGATTGCGCTGGTTTGGACGGTGGAAAGCTGGCGCGGCAAGCGGGCTTGGGAACGGTTCAAGTTGGAACAGGAGGCCAAGGGCGAGCGCCTGGATTTCTCGGCCTACGTGCCGCCCGCCGTGCCTGACGAGCAGAATTTCGTAATGACCCCGGTGCTTGCCGGAGCCTTCGATTTTAAGCCGACACCGGAAGGTATTGTCCGCGAGAACACCAACGCATACACACGCTTCCAGGAAATCAAAAACGCATTCCAGCCTCCAGCCGGTTCCGATATTACCAAGCCAAGGCTTACCAACCTCGAACGGGGCGAACTGGCAAATCTGAGAGCGTTCGCTGACCTGTTTCGTTCGAAAACCAACTTTCCGCAGAACACAGCCGCCACGAACGCGGCGGAAGTTGTGCTGACGGCCCTCGGCGGCTTCGACCCGGAATTGTCAGAATTGCGTGAGGCAGCCAGGACGCGACCGTATGCCCGATATCCAATTGATTACGATCGCGAGCCTGCCATCGCGATTCTGCTGCCGCACTTGGAATACATCAGGGCGTTTGCTCAACTGCTTCAATTGCGTGCGATCGCCACGCTCGATCTTGGCAGTCCAGACGAAGCATGGCAGGACATCAAAACCATCCTGCGCTTGTCGGATTCGCTAAAGGATGAACCCACCCTGATCAGCTATCTGGTTAGAATTGCGACGCTCAACATTGGCTTGGGCAGCATTTACGAAGGGCTCGCGCGGCATGGGTGGACGGATGCACAACTGATCGCAATTGGGGAGGAGCTGAGGCGAATCGATATCTTGGAAGAATACGGCCAAGCGATGCGGGGAGAACGAGCATTCAACTTTCGCGCGACCGATGACATCCGGCGCCTGGGCCTTCAAATGGGATTGGGAGCCGCATCCGAAGATCCCGGCGCGCGCGCCGTGGTTCTCATGCCGCGCGGATGGTTTGACCAAAACAAGGTCGTGATCGGACGGATGCACTCGGAGTGTTTGTTGCCGATCATCGACAGCGAAACGCATCGCGCGTTCCCAGACATGGAAAGCGCCATGACGAAGCGGCTTGAATCGCTTGGTTTCCGGCCTTACACGATTTTCGCCCACATGATGCTGCCCGCTTTGGTAAATACCTGCGTGCGATCGGCCCGGGTTCAGACGGCTCTGGATTCCGCGCAGCTCGCATGCGCGATCGAGCGCTTTCGCCTCGCACGCGGCGAATTGCCCGGGTCGCTCGATCTTCTCGCGCCACAGTTCATTCCAGAAGTGCCTCACGACGTCATTGAGGGAAAACCGTTGCGATACGTTCCAAACGGAAACGGCGGCTACTTGCTGTATTCGATTGGCTGGAATCAAACCGACGACGGCGGAACAATCGTGAAAGGCAAAGGTTCCAGTTCGCGAGCCCAGGCGGCCCACGGCGATTGGGTCTGGCAAATGCCGCCGCCGGAACTTTCACAGCAGGCAACGAAGGAAACGAAGCCGTAGTCAAAACTTCGTTCCCTTCGTTTGCTTCTGTTCTCCACGTTCTGGGAGATTCGGCGGCGGTCACCAGACGGCCGCTACGGGCGCGCGGAGTTTGTTTCCCGCCTTCGCTTCGGCACGGCGAGCCCGCTTTCCGCTTTTTCTCTGCATCAGCCCGCATGCTACCTGCACATCCCCACCTTTGCGCCGCGATGCCTTTGCGCTAACGTCCGCGCGTGAAAGCGATCCAACTGGTGGCTCAAGGTGTTCCTGGAAAGTTCGAACTGCGCGATCTGCCCGATCCGCAGCCGGGCCCGGATGACGTGGTTGTGCAAGTCAAGGCTTGCGGGCTGAATCACCTCGACCTCTGGCTGGAAAGCGCCGGGCTTCCGATCCAGATTCCAATGCCCCGCACTCCGGGCGGCGAAGCATCCGGCATGGTCGCAGCCCTGGGCGGAAATGTGCGTGATTGGAAAATCGGCGATCGTGTGGCGGTGCAATCGAATGTTTTCTGCGGCGAATGTGAGTTCTGCAAACGGGGTGACGAATCTATCTGCGTGAAGGGCGAACTGCTCGGCGTGACGCGTGACGGCGGGTTCGCTGAAAGAGCTTTGGTTCCGGCCCGCGCCCTGGTGCGATTGCCGGACGCCGTAACGTTTGAAACTTCTGCCGCGCTCACGCTGGCGGGCAGCACAGCGATGCACATGCTGACGAATCGCACTCAGGTGAATCGCGGCGACTGGGTCTTGATCATGGGTGGCGCCAGCGGCGTGGGTTCGGCGGCAATCCAGATTGCGAAACAGCTGGGAGCGAAAATCATCACGACGGGTTCAACGGAAGAAAAACGCAAACGCGCGCTCGAACTCGGCGCTGATTTCGCGCTGGATACGAACTCCGAATGGACGCGGGAAGTGCGCAAGATCACGGACAAACGCGGCGTCGATCTCGTGGTGGAACACGTCGGCGGTGACGTGTTGCAGAAGTGTTTCGACTGCCTCGCGCGCGGCGGAACGATCGTGACTTGCGGCGCGACTGCGGGACGCAACATCGAATTCAATCTCTGGCCGTTCTTCGTGAAACAGCATCGTTTGATCGGCAGCTATGGGCGCAATCGCGCTGACATGAAGGAAACCTTGGATTGGGCCGCAGCGGGAAAATTGAGCGCGGTTGTGGACGACGTTTATCCGTTGGAGAAAGCGCCAGAAGCATTCGCCCGGCTGCGCGCGCGCCGGGTGAAAGGCAAGTTGCTCATCAAGCCCTGAAAGTGAATTCCGTTCCT
>CAMLLE010000431.1 GCA_946480555.1 uncultured Verrucomicrobia subdivision 3 bacterium | reverse complement strand
TTGAGATCCGCTTCACCATTCACCCAGTCGCGCAGCTGCTTGGGAATCGGATCGTAGAAAAGACCATTCACGCTGAAATCGCGCCGCTGCGCGTCGGCCATCGCGTCGCCGAAAATCACCTGCTCCGGATGACGTCCGTCGGTGTACTCTGCTTCTGCGCGGAAAGTCGCCACTTGAAACTCATGTCCATCCACCAGTGCAATCATCACGCCGAACTTGCGCCCGACCGGGATGGTCTTCGGAAAAACGCTCTCGATCTCTTCCGGCAACGCCGATGTGACGACATCGTAATCCTTCGGCTCGCGACCCAGCAGGAAATCGCGCACGCAGCCGCCAACCCAGAACGCGGAGAAACCCGCGTCCTGCAAGGCTTGCACAACTTTCACGGCGGCAGCGCGCATGTTGAATGATTACCGGGAAGGAAGCCCTGATCAAAACCTCAAAGTGCGGGACCCGCCAGCGCCTTCCGGATGCGCGCCGCGAGTTGGGTTGCATCGTGTTCGTTGAAGTCGTGAGGCAAGACAACGTCCGCCCAACACTTTTGCGGCGCGACGAACTGCTGATGCATCGGTTCCACCGTTTCGCAGAACTGCTGCTCGACGGACGCGCGCGTCCGGCCTCGTGACGCCATGTCGCGCTCGATGCGTCGGCGCAGGCGCGTGGGCGCCGGACATTCGATGAACACCTTCACGTCGAACAAGCGTCTCAATGCCGGACGCCGGAGCAGCCACAAACCTTCCAGCAGAATCACGGGCCGTGGCTCGATCCGGCGCGTGCGCTTCTCGCGGCAGTGTGTTTTGAAATCGTAACACGGAAGCTCCGCGGACTCGCCTTTGAGAAGACGCTGCAGAACAGCTTCCAATGCAACCCAATCGATCGCGCGCGGATGGTCGAAGTTGATGCTGACACGGCGCGATTCCGCCACGTGCGAGCGATCGACATAGAAGTCGTCTTGCGAAATGCGCTCTGCCAGCGGCTCCAGCGCCGCGGCCAAACGTTCGGCGAGCCACGTCTTGCCAGAGCCGCTGCCGCCGGCGATGGCGATCAGCAAGGGGCGAAATTTCATCGTGCGAGGGCAGTCTGCGCGGGTTGCGCAAGCCGGGCAAACAATCCTTCCAAGCCATCGATGTAGCGGCGAAAACCGAAGCGTTCGCGAAGAAGCCGCCTGCCGTTGGCGCCGAGGCGTTGCGCGAGCGCTTTGTCGGTCAACAATTCCTCCACGCGCTTCGCATAGTTCGCCAAATCCATCCACGGAACGAGAAAGCCATTCACGCCATCGTCCAGCCATTCGCGAATGCCGCCGGCGTCGAAGGCGATCACCGGCAGGCCATGGCGCATGGCCTCCAGGCCAACCGCGCCAAACGGTTCGGGCCACACAGAACTGACGAGCGCCGCGGCGGCTTCCGAGTAAAAGCCCGCGATTTGATCCGGCGCCACGTAGCCTTTGAATCGCACCCGATCGGTCAAGCCAAGCTTCGCTGCCATGCGCTCGCAATATTCGCGATGATGGCCATCGCCAAGAATGACACATTCGAACGGGATGCGGACTTGCGTCAGCGCACGCAACAGCACATCCACGCCCTTGCCACGGATCACCTGGCCGGAGTAGACGAGCAGATTGCGCTGGCTGAAACGGCTGGTGGGAAGATCATCCCGATCCGGCGGGACGGGTGCGTGAACCTCGATTCGCGCCGGATCGAATCCATTTCGCACCAGTTCGCCGCGCATGTAATCGGTGGCGACAATCATCCGCGCAAACCGGCGGTTCAGTTGAAGTTCCCGCCGCTTGGCGCTGAAGCTGCGGAAGCCGATAGGAAACATTGTGTTTCGATTCCGGACAAACATCGCCCCGCACGGAAAGACACAGTGCCAGCCTGCGGCGCGTGTGCAGATCGCCCTCGTTAGCGGCGAATATTTGTAGCTGCGCAGGCAATAGAGATCATGGTCGTGAACCATGCGTGCGACAGGAACTCCAGATTGCAGCAGCGCTTCAAGCACGCTGAGATGGGAGAGTTTGTGAACGTAAACTGCGTCCGCCGCAAATGTCTCGAGGGCGGATTCTGTCGAATTGCGTTCGACTTTCTCTCGAAGTGGAAATCGCGATTCGAACAGCGCCTGCCACTCAGGCTCGCCCTTTCCCGTGGATGGACCATGGAGAATCCCGACGGCATGCCCGCGCTTCTGCAGTTCACGCGCGGTGAAGTAAAGATTCACCTCGGCGCCCGCCATGAATCCGAACCGGTCGTGAACAAAGAGAATGCGCATGAACGCATGCCATTTTCCGAAATGAAGACGAGCGGGCAACGGGGCGATGACCTGCCGGGCTGAGGGAGCGAAGCTGGATCAGCGCCGGAGAACCCGGGCGGTCAGCATCAAATCCGGCCCGAGCTGGCGCCAGCGGATGGCTTCGAGCATCAAGACTTCGTTCCAACTGGAGGCGCCAAGTCCGGCTGCGGCTTTTCGCGATCCCGATCCACCGAGGATTTTTGGCGCGTAGAAGAATGCGATTCGATGGGCGTGGCCGCCGAACAAGAACGATGCGTTGGCTTCGCCGCCGCCTTCGACCAACAGGCTCGTCACGTTTTCCGAGCCGAGCTTTCTCAGAAGCCAGCCGAGGTCGATGTTTGTGTCTCCTTTCGACACGCGTTGCCGCGGTTCAGGCGAAATCCAGACCTTCACTCGCTGTTCCAAGGCAGCGATACGGCGACCCGGCGCGCTCGCGCTCACGACAACGGTGGTCAGCGCAGCGGCTGAATCGGAAACCAGCCTTGCATTCAACGGCGTTCGCGCCTGCGAATCGAGAATCACGCGGTGAAGCGTTTTCCGTCGTCGAACGCCCTCGCGCGCCGGCCGCCAAGTGAGGCTGGGGTCGTCCGCCAGGACGGTATTGATGCCGGCCAAAATGGCGTCGCTGCCCAGTCGAAGCCTCATCCCTTCTTTGCGCGCTGCGGGTCCGGTGATCCATTTCGATTCGCCGGATGAAGTGGCGATCTTGCCATCGAGACTCATTGCCGCTTTCACCGTGACGAACGGCGTGCGATTCACGATCCAATGATTGAACGCCTCATTCAGTTCGGAGCATTCCTCGGCGAGGATTCCAGAAATGACTTTGATCCCGGCGCGCTTCAACAGTTCGAAGCCTTGTCCCGCATGTTTGGGATTTGGATCGGTTGCACCAACGACCACTTCGCGAATCCCCGCCGCAACGATCGCGCTCGTGCAAGGTGGCGTGCGTCCGTGCGTGCAGCAGGGCTCGAGGGTCACGTACAGGGTGGCGCCGTTCGTCTTGTGCCCGCGGCGTGCGGCATCGCGCAAAGCTTCGATTTCCGCATGCGGTTCGCCAGCGCGGTGATGCCAGCCCCGCCCAATGACCTGCCCGCGTTTGACCAGCACCGCGCCAACCATTGGATTCGGCGAAGTGAATCCATAAGCGCGTTTGGCGAGGCGCAGAGCGTTTCGAATCTGTTCGGAGTGGTTCATGGCTCAAGCAAGCCGGCGCACTCAAATCGAGAACTCACTGCGTGACGCAGGCGTTGTATGGTTCTATTCCTTGATCTCAAACAACGCCTCGGCGAACTGCTTTGCGTCGAAGGGCTGGAGATCGTCCGGCTGTTCGCCAACGCCGATGAATTTGATCGGCAGCCCGAGTTCCTTCTGAATCGCGACCACCATGCCGCCCTTGCTGGTGCCGTCGAGTTTGGTGACCACGAGACCGGTGAGCGGAACGGCTTTGTTAAATTCGCGCGCCTGGTTCAACGCATTCATGCCCGTCGTGGCATCGAGCACGAGCAAGACTTCGTGCGGCGCGCCGGGCAGTTGCTTGCCCATGAC
>CAMLLE010000430.1 GCA_946480555.1 uncultured Verrucomicrobia subdivision 3 bacterium | reverse complement strand
TGCGATTGCGTCTGGGATGAACATGGATTTCTCGATCAATCCAACGCTTCTACCGTCACGTTGTGCCGCTGTCCGTTCACGGTGACGAAGAGTTGCTTGCCGGTCGCACCGGTGGTTCCGGCTGTCGATGTGGACGGAGCAGCAGGGGCCGCAGGTTTTGCGGCGGCTGCCGGAGCAGGAGCAGCCACGCCGGCAGGAGCGCCGCCAGCTTTCGCTTTGTAAAGATCCTGAACCTGTTGCGGGAACATCGCAAAGAGCACGATGGTCTCGTCGTCCGTGGGCAGTCCCTTTTCCGCCGCCTGCTTGCGGTAGGTTTCCATGCCCGGTTGAAGCAGATCGGCCGGGCGTTCAGTCGTTGGCTTTTTGCCGGACTGCTTTTCGACCTGCGCGAGCACGTTGGGATCGATCGGTCCCGGCGTGCGGCCGTATTTGCCGAGCGCGATGTCCTGCGCGGGCTGGCAGATCATTTTCCAGCGGCCGAACTTCACGTTCATCATCGCCTGCGTGCCGACGATCTGCGACGTGGGCGTGACGAGCGGAATCCAGCCGAGCGCTTCACGCACGACCGGGATTTCCGCCACGACCTGGTCGTATTTGTCGGCCATGCCCTGTTCTTTCAATTGCGTGCGGAAGTTGGAAAGCATTCCGCCGGGCACCTGGTAGATGAGAATGTCGCTATCGACGCGTTCATTGGCGGGACTGGTGAATTTCTCCAGCTGCTTGTAAACGCCTTCGAAGTAAGTGCGAAGCTTCGCGAGCTTCTGTGTATCGAAGCTGGGGCAGCGTGGATGGCCTTCGAGCAACGCGAGCATGCGTTGCGTGTCCGGCTGCGAAGTGCCGTTGGCGAATGGCGTGATCGAAACTTCCACGCAATCCACACCGGCATCGATGGCCGCCAGGTAACTGGCCGCGCCGAGACCAGCGGTGTCGTGCGTGTGAATCGTGATCGGGATGCCGATCTTGCTCTTCAGTTCCTTGACGAGATTGAAGGCGATCTGCGGCTGGATGATGCCCGACATGTCTTTGATGCCGATGGAATCGCAGCCCATCTTTTCGAGCTCGACGCCCATCTTCACGAAGTTCTCCACCGTGTGAACCGGACTGATCGTGTAGCAAAGTTCGCCGCGGGCGTGCTTGCCGTATTTCTTGGTGGCCTTGATCGCGGTCTGAAGGTTTCGAACATCGTTCAACGCGTCGAAAATGCGGAGAATGTCCTGGCCGTTCTCGCAGGTCAGGCGAACGAAGGTCTCCACAACGTCATCGGGAAAGCTGGCGTATTGGACGATGTTCTGGCCGCGCAGGAGCATCAATTGCGGCGTCTTGGGCGCGAGCTTCTTCAACGTGCGCAGGCGATCGAACGGATTCTCATTCAGGAAGCGCAGGCAGGAATCGATTGTGGCGCCGCCCCAGGTTTCCAGGCCGGCGAAACCCATTTCATCCAGGATCGGCGCCGGTTCGAGCATTTGCGAAGTCGCCATGCGCGTCGCGGCCATGGATTGATGGCCATCGCGCAGGACCGTGTTGTTGAACAATACTTTCTTGGCTTTCATGAATTTCGTTGGGTTCGGGCGTTAAGATTCCGTTGTCTTGGTGAAAACTAGGTCGGGACGCCCTCCGATTGGGGCGGTTGCATCCGGTGCAGCAACACCGCCAGGCCTTCCGCGATGTCTTCCTTCTGCACGATCACATGGCTGGGAACGCGCAGCTTGACGGGTGCGAAATTCCATATACCGCGTATGCCGCACGCGACCATCCGGTCCGCGACTTCCTGGGCGGATTCCGCGGGGGTGGTCAGCAGGCCGAGCGTGATGTTCCGGCTGCCAATGAACGACGACAGGTTTTCCATCGCGTCGATTCGAATGTCGTGAACCGTTTTGCCGATCTTGGCGGGATCGCGATCAAACGCGCGGACGATCTGCAGTCGAAGCGCACTGAACCGTCCATAACCGAGCAGCGCCGTTCCCAAACTGCCGCAACCGACGAGCACCGCTTCGGTCTGATGATCCCAACCGAGGAAGCGTTCGATCGCTTGAATCAGCTCGTCGATTTTGAAGCCGAGCTTCGGCCGGCCGACAACTCCGGTGATCGCCAGATCTTTGCGGACAATGACCGGTTCGAGGGAATGAACGCTGGAAAGGACGGTTCCGGAAACGAACTCCTGACCTTGCTTCTGCATGGCGCGGAGCAGTTGGAGATACGAAGGCAAACGCTTCAGGCAAGCTACGCTGGGCTTGTGCGGACCGTCGTTCGCCGTCGTTGAGATCGGGTCGATCATTGCTGCCGCGAATCGAGAAGCGGGTATCGATACCTGCTTATCGTTACGCCAGGCACGATAAGCTCGCCGGAAAGGTAAAACTTCGCGGCAATTGGCTTTTCCTCTCCCGATGCTGCCCATGAGGGGAGCTGTGCCGCAAGCGAATGGATCAGGCATCAGGTTCAGAATCATCACCTTCCGCCGATTCCTCCATGAACATCAACGAACCTGAACGTTGAGCGTTGAATGTTCATTGTTGAATGTTCCGCCTGCAAAGAGACTGGCCAAAAGACAGTGTGGCAGGGGAATACTGGGCAAGGAATGAGTTCAGATTCATTCCTCCGACAGTTCGCTCCCCTCCTCTTCAAGCCGTAGGCCTGCAACAGCGCGGCTTTCGTTTCCTTGACCGGGCTGACGCGGAAACCTACTTTCACGTCATCACAGGGGAGCCGACCATTCGGCTGCGTGCCAGTGGCCGCAGCCAAGGCTGAGAGGGCAGCGCGGGAGCGTTGCCGACCCTTGAACCTGATCCAGGTAATGCTGGCGTAGGAAGGTCCTTGCGGACAGCCCATCGGCCACCTTCAAAAGCTCCCCCGGATCAACCTGTAGCGGCGGTCTGTGACCGCCGAAACGCGGACGCTGTATAGAGCGCCGCTACAACGAACGAGTTTATGATCGCGAACAAAGACAACTTCGAACCGCACAGCAGCGAACAACTGCCGGCCAGCAAACGCGTTTACGTCCAGGGCAATCTCCATCCAGATGTGCGGGTGCCCATGCGTGAGATCGAAGTTTCGCCCACCAAATCCTACAACGGCGCCGTCACACCAAATGATCCTGTGCGCGTGTACGATTGCAGCGGGCCGTGGGGCGATCCCGCCTTCAAAGGCAGCGTCGAGAAGGGACTCCCCGCCCTGCGCCGCGACTGGATTCTCAAGCGCGGTGACGTGGAGGAAATCGAAGGCCGCCCCGTTCAACCAATCGACGACGGTTACCTGTCCGAAAAGCACCGTGGAATCTCCAATGCCAAGCGCCAGGATGAAACCGGTTATCGCCTGGAAGGCTTGACCGCCCCACGTCGCAAGCCGCTCCGCGCGAAAGCCGGCAAAGTGGTCACGCAACTCCAATACGCCCGTGCCGGCATCATCACGCCCGAGATGGAATACATCGCGATCCGGGAAAATCTGAGGGGAGCACACGCGTCCCGCGTGTCCGGCGATTCGTCCCGAATCGCCGATCTTTCGCGCGACACCGTCCGCAACGATCTCAACAAGCAGCACGCCGGCTCTTCCCAAATCTCAAATTTGAAATCCCAAATTTCAGATTACACGCCCAGCGTGTTCCGCCGCTTCCCCCAACGCATCCCCGCCGAGATCACCCCCGAGTTCGTCCGCTCTGAAGTCGCAGCCGGCCGCGCCATCATCCCGTCCAACATCAATCACCCCGAGCTTGAACCGATGATCATCGGGCGCAACTTCCTCGTGAAGATCAACGCCAACATCGGCAACAGCGCCGTCGCGTCGAGCATCGAGGAGGAAGTCGAGAAGATGCGCTGGGCCACCAAGTGGGGCGCGGACA
>CAMLLE010000429.1 GCA_946480555.1 uncultured Verrucomicrobia subdivision 3 bacterium | reverse complement strand
AGGTTGTGCGCGTGCCGGGCGCGTATGAAGTTCCAGTCGTCGCGGCACGGCTTGCGCGCAGCGGGAAGTTTTCGGGAATCATCTGCCTGGGTGTGATTCTGCGCGGCGAGACGGTTCATGCGCAGCACATCGGCGATGCAGTGAGTGCGGCATTGATGCAAATTCAGCTCGAAACCGAAGTGCCGGTGATCCACGAGGTGCTCTTGTTGGAAAACCGGGAGCAAGCACGCGTGCGTTGCCAGGACAAGAAGCACAATCGCGGAATGGAAGCGGCGCAAACGGCGTTGCAGATGGCGCGAGTGATGGCAGAGCTTTGAAGCCGTGAAAAGAATTCCATGATGAACATTCAGCGTTCAAAGTTCAGTGCAGAGATGCCTTCCCGGTCTGCATAAACCAAATCGAATCCAGAGACTCCTCACGTCGTCTCCTACAAAGCAAAACTATGGTCGCAGTCAATTCCACCATGCTGCCGCTCGGCACGGCAGCGCCTGATTTTACATTGCCGGATGTCAGTGGCCGCATGGTTTCGCTCGCGGAGTTCCGCGGGAAACCGCTGCTCGTGATGTTCATCTGCAATCATTGTCCCTACGTGAAACATCTGCGTTCCGCACTTGCGCAGCTTGGGCGCGATTACGTTCCGAAAGGCCTGGCGATCACGGCGGTCAGTTCCAACGACGTCGCCGGTTATCCACAGGACGGCCCCGAGCTGATGAAGATTGAAGCAGCGGAGGCGGGTTACAATTTCCCCTACCTCTACGACGCCACCCAAGCCGTTGCCAAAGCGTACCGCGCCGCCTGCACACCGGACTTCTTCCTGTTCGACCGCGATCATCGTCTGGTTTACCGCGGCCAGTTCGACGACAGCCGGCCCAAGAACAATCTCCCAGCCACGGGCAAAGATCTGCGCGCGGCACTGGACGCTGTGCTCGCCGGTAAGGCTGTAGCAGCCGAGCAGAAGCCCAGCATCGGCTGCAACATCAAGTGGAAGCCCGGCAACGAGCCCGATTATTTCTGAGCCGTGAAACTGCTCTTCTCCGAACAGAAATCGGATTACGAACATTACCAGTTTCCGTACGCCATCTGGGCGATGCCGGAATCGGGTGAAACTCCGGCGGACATCTTCAATGCGGGTTTCCTGCCTTCGTCGCGAAACCTGGATCGCTTTTACTTGTGCCGCCAAATCCGGGTGAACCTCGGGAAGTTCAAGCCGTCTTCCGAGAATCGCCGCATTCTTCGCAAGGGCGACGGCATCCAGGCGAAGGTCGTGCCGCGCGAGAAGTATGAATACACGCCGGAACGCCGGCAGTTCTTCAAGACCTACGCGGACATCAAGTTCGGCAAGGACGTGATGAGCTTCGAGCGTCTCGATTCACTCTTCAACTCGCCGATCATTTCGCATCTGCTGGTGTTCACAGACACAAAAACCGAAGCCGAAGTCGGCGTGGCGACGCTTTACGTCGAAGGCAAGCAGCTCGCTTATTACTACTACGCATTTTACGACCTGAATTACTACGCGCGGAATCTTGGGATGTTCATGATGACGTCGGCCGTCGGCTTGTTCGCGGAGCGTGGGGAGAAGCATATTTACCTTGGCACCTGCTACTCCCAGACGGCGCTCTACAAAACGCAGTTTGCGGGATCGGAATTTTTCAACGGCTTCCGCTGGTCCGACAATCTCGACGAGCTGAAGTTCATCTTGAAGCGTGATCGCAAGGAGCTCTATCAGCACCTGCTTGAGTCCGACGATTACCGCGAGGAGTTCTACAACGGTGATCTCGGCAAAATTGCCGTGGGAGCAGGCTTCAAGGTGAAGCTTTCCTGAAGGCGGCTCCATTCGCGCAGCGACTGAAGCGCATTGCTCCACGGGACCGTCGGAGACGTTCATTCCGATTTACGCCTGCGCGCCGCCGAGTTCGATGGGCTTGTTCCAATCGCTGGTATAGCCGAAGAAGCGCGCCAGATCTTCATGCAGCCCCAGTTCCTTGCCGATGAGTTCCCTCTCCTCTGGCAGCAGTTTGCCGATCTGACGGCGGTTCTGATCCACGATGGGTTGCGGTTGATAATCTTTCACCGCCACTGCCTGATCCGTCCGCGCGGCGCCCAGGATTGGAATGCGCTCGGCGAGCAAGTCAATCCATCGATCTGGATTCGCGCAAAACTCTTCGTAGGAAAACCGGATGCTCCGCAACGCCTCTGCGTGCTTGCGCAATATGGCGGAACACGAAATCCAGGATTGAATCTCCCGGCGAAGAATCGCGGCGCGACCTGCGGCCGGCAGCTTCCGCACATCGTAATTGCGGTAAAGCACGCTTGCACAGAATGCGAACGGATTGCGATTGAAGACGACGACCTCGTGATGCGGAAAGGTTTCCAGCAGCGCATCGACCCGAACGAGATTTGGCGGGCTTTTCTCGATCACAACTTCGCGCCGTCCGACGAGACTTTCCACGTGCCGCAATTGCGCCATCCAGACCGCGCGCACAGAATTCCAGTCGATGAATCGCGCCGGGTTCCAGCGGGGGGATTTGCACATGCCGGGCACGAGCCACTGGCCTTCCGCGCGTTCCTCGAGAAAGGTTGTGCCCGGCGCGCTGTTCAATACTTGCGCGAGCGCCGTGGAACCGGAATGGGGCGGCGTGAAAATGAAGAGGAACAGCGGATCGCTCAGCAGCGGTTCACCTTCAGGTTTTGGCCAATCATTGGATCGAGGCGCGTTGCGCAAAGGGCAAAGCGCCCGTTGAAACATCTTCGAAAACTTCAGAAACATCACTTCACCGGCACGGATTCAGGGGCAGCTGAGTGGCTTCGTCCGAGTTCCCCTGCTTCTTCGCCCTGATGCTGCTTTGCGATCAGGACGTAAATGGCTGGAATGACCAGCAGCGTGAAGATTGTGCCAAGCGCCATGCCTGCGACAACAACTATTCCAATGGAATTGCGTGCCGCCGCACCGGCGCCACTGACCAGCGTCAGCGGAAAGTGACCCGCGACGGTCGCCACGCTTGTCATCAACACCGGGCGCAGACGCGTCAACGCGGCTTCGCGTACGGCGGAAATCTTGTCCATGCCGCCGCGCTGCAGTTCGTTCGCGAATTCCACGATCAAAATTCCATTCTTCGACACCAGTCCCACCAGCGTCACCAATCCAACTTGCGCGTAAATGTTCAGCGTCGTGGTCCAGCCATCTGTCCAGAACGCCATCTGCGGATTCGGGAACTTCAGGAACGTGAAGATCAGCGCCCCGAACATTGCCAGCGGCACGGATCCGAGAATGATGATGAACGGATCGCGGAAGCTGTTGAACTGAACGGCCAGCACCAGAATGATCAGCACGATGGAAAGCGCCAGCGCGGGCAGGAACTTGTTTCCCTCCGTGCGCAACTGCCGGGATTCGCCCGTGTAATCCAGCTTGTAGCCCGCCGGCAGAACCGCGGCCGCTTCCTCTTCCAGAAACTTCAATGCTTCGTCCAGCGGCCGGATCGCAACACCGCTGAGCTTCACGGCATTCAACTGTTGGAAACGATTCAGCGATCGCGGCGTCGTGTGCTTGTTCAACTTCGCAAAGGTGTCGAGCGGAATCATCTGGTTGTCCGGCCCTTTCACGTAAGTGCTTTTGAGCTGGTCGGCCGTGAGCCGGTCCGCGCGCTTCATCTGCGGAATCACTTTGTAGCTGCGGCCGCCGAAGTTGAACCGGTTCACGTAATTGCCGCCCACCAGCGCGGCGAGATCAGCGCCGACCGTTTGCATGTCGAGCCCGAGCGACGCCACTTTGTCGCGATCCAATTCCAGCTCCACTTCGGGCTGGTCAATCTTCGTGTCGATTTCGGGCGGGAAGGC
>CAMLLE010000428.1 GCA_946480555.1 uncultured Verrucomicrobia subdivision 3 bacterium | reverse complement strand
TGAAATTGGACGCCATGGTTCGAGGACGAGGACGACGAGGAGGACGATTACGATTCTCTCAAACCGCCGCCAATTTCTCGTCGAACTGTTCAATCGCCTTCAGCAAATCAACCGTGAAGCGCGCTGCAATACCGCCGTCGATCACGCGATGATCGTAGGACAAACCGATCGGCATCATCGTGCGAACCTCAACTTTGTCATTGCGAACAACCGCTTTCGCAGCCGCTTTGCCCAAGCCGAGAATCGCAACTTCCGGCTTGTTCACGATCGGAGTGAAATGCGCGCCGCCGATGGCGCCCTGGTTTGAAATCGTGAACGTGCCGCCCTTGATGTCTTCGGCGGTGATCTTTCGATCGCGCGCCTTGGCAGCCGCTTCCTCCAGGTCTTTCGAGATTTGCACCAGGTTCTTCTTGTCCACGTCGCGGATGACCGGAACGATCAGGCCCGCTTCCGTGTCCACCGCGATCCCGATGTGATAATACTCTTTGAAGACGATTTCGTTCGTGGCTTCGTCAAGGCTGGAATTGAAGATCGGATGCTTCTTCAATGCTTCGACAACCGCCTTCAAGACGAAAGCCGTCACGGTGACGCGCGCGCCATTCTTTTCAAACTCGGGCATCAGCTTTTTCCGCAACGCGAGAATGGTTGTCATGTCCGCGTCATCGAACTGCGTGACGTGCGGAATGGCATTCCAGTTTTCCGACATCCGCCGGGCGATCACCTGGCGCAATGGCGTGAGCGGTTTGGTCGTGACGCTGCCCCACTTAGAAAAATCAATGGACTCGGCCACCGGCTTTGCGGGCTGGCCGGGCTGGGCTTTGGGTTGCGAGGCGAGACGGATCAGGCGCTGGATGTAAGCCTTGATGTCTTCCATCGTGATGCGGCCGCCGCGGGCGGAACCGCGCACTTTGCGGAGATCGATTCCCAGCTCACGGGCCACCTTCCGAACGGTCGGCGCAGCCGCGATGGTGGCGTTCACCTCGTCGTCGAAATCGGTGTCGTCGGATTCTTCGACTTCAACCGGTTCAGGCTTGGCCGCTTTGGCAGCGGGCTTTCCAGCCTTGGGCGCCGCAGCTTTCGGAGCTTCAGCAGGAGCGGCAGGCGCTTCGCCGGAGCCGGACAGCGAGAGAATGCGTGCGCCGACGCTGATCTTGTCGCCGTTCTTGACGTAAACTTTTGAGACCACGCCCGCGCCGGTGGAAGGGATCGTGGCGACGGCCTTTTCGTTTTCGAGTTCGAGGATCGGTTGATCCTTCGCGACCTGGTCGCCTTCTTTGACGAACAGGTTCACCACGGTGCCGGAATCGGCACCCTCACCAAGCGGCGGCAATTTTACGTCCATAGGATTAAAGCGCTGTAATGTGCGTTATAGCCAAAATCGTTTCTAGGAAAATTGTTCTGACACATGGAACCGGGTGGGTCTGCCGATCCGCGAATTCGCAGAAGGCTGCGCGGCAGCGCAGCCCTACCACAGTTCGGTAGGGCGGAGCTGCTGCTCCGCCCCGTCATTCTCTACACCAGCTCCGGCTGAATCTTCTCCGGATCGACTCCCAGATCTTTGATCGCCTTGCTGACGATCGCGCGGTCCACCATGCCTTTTTCAGCCAGGGCAAACAGCGTTCCGATCACGGTGCTTTCGGCGTCGATCTCAAAGAAGCGGCGCAGTTTCGCGCGCGTTTCGCTGCGGCCGAAGCCGTCCGTGCCCAGCGCGAACAAGCCGCCTGGCACCCACGAATTGATCTGCTCCGGCACGAGGCGGATGTTGTCCGACACCGCGACGAACGCGCCCTTTTCCTTTTCGAGCAGCGTTTCGATATAGGACTTCTTCGGCTTCGAAGTCGGATGCAGCATGTTCCAGCGGCGGCAATTGATCGCATCGCTGCGGAGCTGCTTGTAATTGGTCGCGCTCCAGACATCGACGGACACGTCGTAACGTTCCGCCAGAATCTGCTGCGCCTTCAACGCCTGATTGATGATCGGCCCGCTGCCGAAAATATGCGCCTTCGCCTTCTTGCCTTCGGGGCCGGCCTTGAAGCGATACAAGCCTTTGAGAATGCCCTCCTCAGCGCCTTCGGGCATCGGCGGCATCGTGTAGTTTTCGTTGTAGAGCGTCAGGTAATAGAAGATGTCCTCGCCATCGACATACATGCGCTTCATGCCGTCGGCGACGATCACCGCGAGCTCGTATCCGAACGCCGGATCGTAGGTCATCAACGTCGGCACCGTGCTGGCGAGCAGCAGGCTGTGTCCGTCCTGATGCTGCAAACCTTCGCCATTGAGCGTCGTGCGACCGGAAGTTGCGCCGAGCAAGAAGCCCTTCGCCTTGATGTCGCCCGCGAGCCAGACGAGATCGCCAATGCGCTGCGGTCCAAACATCGAATAATAGATGTAGAACGGGATCATGTGTTTCCCGTGCGACGAATAGCTCGTGCCCGCCGCGATGAACGACGACATCGAACCGGCTTCCGTAATGCCTTCTTCGAGAATCTGGCCGTCCTTCGCTTCGTGGTAATAGAGCAGCGACTTGATATCGACCGGCTCGTACAGCTGACCCTTCGACGAATAAATTCCGATCTCGCGGAACAGTGCGTCGAGACCGAACGTCCGCGCTTCGTCAGGAATGATCGGCACGATGCGCTTCCCAATTCCCTTGTTGCGCAGCAGCGTGCTGAGCAAGCGCACGAACGCCATCGTGGTCGAAACTTCCATCAGCCCGGAGCCTTTGAAGAACTCGCCGAACGATTCCACCTTCGGCACGTCGAGCTTGTCGCCTTCGGAATTGCGTTGCGGCAGGAAGCCGCCGAGCGCTTTGCGGCGCTTCAGCAGATACTTCGTCTCTTCGCTGTCTTCCGGCGGACGATAGAACGGCGTCTCCGCAATGACATCGTCGCTGATCGGCACATTGAACCGCGCACGAAACTCGCGCAGTTCTTTTTCGTTCATCTTCTTCTGCTGATGCGAAATGTTGCGGCCTTCGCCCGCTTCGCCGAGACCGTAGCCCTTGATCGTCTTCGCGAGGATGACGGTTGGCTGGCCCTTGTGTTCGAAGGCAGCCTTGTAAGCGGCGTAAACCTTGCGGGAATCATGACCGCCGCGGAGCAGCTTGCGAATCTGGTCGTCGCTCAAATGATTCACGAGCTTGAGCAGCTCCGGATATTTGCCGAAGAAATGTTTCCGCGTGTAGCTGCCGGGCTCGACCGAATACTTCTGGTAATCGCCGTCCACCGCTTCCTGCATGCGTTTCAGCAACAGGCCGCTTGTGTCGCGCGCCAGCAGATCGTCCCAATCGGAACCCCAAATGACTTTGATGACATTCCAGCCGGCGCCGCGGAACAAGCCTTCCAGTTCCTGAATGATCTTGCCGTTGCCGCGAACTGGACCGTCGAGACGCTGGAGATTGCAGTTGATGACCCAGATCAGGTTGTCGAGGTTCTCTCGCGCGCCGAGCGTGATGGAACCGAGCGTTTCCGGCTCGTCCGTTTCGCCGTCGCCCAAGAACGCCCACACCTTCGGCTCTTCGCCGCTGATGATTCCGCGCGCTTTCAGGTAGCGATTAAACCGCGCCTGATAAATCGACATGATCGGGCCCAAGCCCATCGACACCGTCGGGAACTGCCAGAAGTTCGGCATCAGGTACGGATGCGGATACGACGACAAGCCGCCGCCTTCTGCGAGTTCCTGGCGGAAACTTTGGAGATGATGCTCCTCCAAACGCCGTTCCAGAAACGCGCGCGCATAAACGCCCGGCGTGGCGTGGCCCTGGAAATAAACCAGGTCGCCCATGAAATCCTTGGTGCGTCCACGGAAGAAATGATTGAACGCAACTTCGTAAAGCGTGGCTGC
>CAMLLE010000427.1 GCA_946480555.1 uncultured Verrucomicrobia subdivision 3 bacterium | reverse complement strand
TCCGAGCCCGCGCGCGTGCTGTAACCTTGGAAATTGCGCTGCAGCTGCTTGTTCCGC
Organism: uncultured Verrucomicrobia subdivision 3 bacterium; assembly: GCA_946480555.1. The sequence goes on along the minus strand of CAMLLE010000427.1, from coordinate 3,793 downwards.
TGCGCCACAGCGAGTTCATCGTGCGGCTTCGCGAAGTGATCCATGCCGATGTAAACGTATTGATCGTTGGCAGTCAGCCGTTCGATCACGAGTTTCAAAACCTCGAGCTTCGATTCCGGCGTGGGCAGCACTTTTTCCTGGAGAATCTTTTGCGCGGGCTTGATCCACGGCACGTGTGCGTAGCTGAACACCGCCAGCCGGTCGGGCTTCATCTCAAGCACCGTGTTCAGCGTCTCGTTGAACGTCTCCGGTGTCTGGCTCGGCAGGCCGTAAATCAAATCGAGGTTGATCGATGCGTAGCCGAGTTCGCGCATCCAGTCCATCGCCTGCTGCGTCATCTCGCGCGGCTGGATGCGGTGAATCGCCTTTTGCACTTCGGGATTGAAATCCTGCACGCCCATCGACGCGCGGTTGAATCCGATCTCGCGGAGCGCGACGAGGTGATCGCGCGTGAGCCGGCGCGGATCCACTTCCACACTGGCTTCAATGTCCGGCGCGAACTTGAAGTGCTTGTGAATGATGCCGCCCAGCCGGCGAATCTCGTCGGGCCGCAAAAACGTCGGCGAACCACCGCCGAAATGCAGCTGAACGACTTTGCGATTCGGATTCAACTTCGCCGCCATGCGCTCCACTTCGCGTCCCAAATAATCGACGTAAGCCTTGCCCTTGTCGTGGTTCAGCGTGATGACCGTCGTGCAGCCGCAAAACCAGCAGAGCGTTTCGCAAAACGGAATGTGGAAGTAAATCGAGAGATCGCGATTGGAACGGTTGTTCGCGTCGATGCGTTCGGAAAGCTTTTCCCAGCTCACGGCGTCGGTGAACTTCGTGGCGGGTGGATAGCTGGTGTAACGCGGCCCGGCCACGTTGTATTTCCGCACCAGATCAAGATCGACGTTCAGAGTTTTCATCCAAAAGCCTCAACCACGATAGACAGAAATGAACTCCGCAGGGCTCGTCGCTCCAAGCGCGCCGCGGGTTTGGCTGAAGGGAACGGCGCGACTCGCCCCACCCGCTTCGGACCTTCGTGCGAATTCGTTTTCATTTGTGGCTTTTCACCGTGTCCACCACCGCTTGAATATTCTCCAGCGTCGCGCCGGGCGTCAAACCGTGGCCCAGATTGAAAATGTGTCCGTTGCGCCCGCGCATTGCTTCCAGCACGACCCGCGTTTCGCGAGCGACCACGTCCGGCGTAGCCTCCGCCAGCAACGTCGGTGAGAGATTGCCCTGGAGCGCGATGCCTTCCGGAACCAACTTTCGCACTTCGGCCAGCGGCGATTGCCAATCGACGCCCAAAACGTTCGCACCTGTAGCCATCAAATCGTGCCAGTTGGCGTGTGTGCCGAGGGAGAAGACAATCACCGGCGGCGTCGTTTTCACGTAATTGCGGCGAAGCTCCGCAATGATCTCGCGCATCCAACGGCCGGAAGCTTCATCGAATTCCGACATTCCCAGATGCCCGCCATGGCTGTCGAAGAGCTGCAACGCGTCAATCCCCGCGGCGATCTGCATTTTCAAATACTCCGACACGGCAACGGTAAGCTTCTCCGCGAGCGCGAAATACGTTTTGCGATCTTCGCGGAACATTGCCAGCGCGCGGCCGTAACGCGGCACACTGCCGCCCTCCATCATGAACGTCGCCAGCGTCCAGGGTGAACCGGAGAAACCAATGAGCGCCGTTTGCTCGCCCAGTTCCGTCCGCAACATTCGCAGCGCTTTGTCCACATAAATGAGATTTTCGCAGACACGTTCGACGGAGAGCTTTTCCACGTCCGCTTTCGACTGAACCGCAAAATCCATCACCACGCCGCCCGTTTCGCGAAAGCGATACGGCTGCCCCATGGCTTCGGGAATCACCAGGATGTCGCTGAAGAGAATGGCGGCATCGAAACCAAACCGCCGGATGGGCTGAAGCGTCACTTCGGTCGCGAGCTCTGGATTCTGCACGAGCTGCACGAAGGTGTAGGTCTCCTTGAGCTTGCGATACTCCGGAAGCGCGCGGCCGGCCTGGCGCATCATCCAGATCGGCGGACGATCCACCGCCTCGCAGCGTGTGGCGCGGACGAAGCGTTCGCGCGCGGTCAGCGCCGTTGGAGGCTTGGCCGTTGAAGTATGGGCTGCATCAGTGCTCATCGTTGTGCGGTCGTTTGGCTGTTCTGCTTCAGGCTATTGAAAACGCGTTTTCAGGCTGCACTCGAATTGCCGATAAATCCACAGATTTTGACGGGCAGCCCGGCTAAAGAGGGTCAGCCGCCGGGCGTGTGGCAAATCCGAATTCCTTGAGGAACTGCTCCGCAGGCGCGCGAATGTGAATGCGGCGGCGATTGAAGGGATCGTTGAACGCCAGTTCCACGGCGCGCAACCCGAGCGGCTTCTTTGGCTTCGGTTCCGGCCCGTAAAGTTCGTCGCCAACGATCGGCAATCCCGAGTCGAGCAGGTGAATTCGAATTTGATGCGTGCGGCCGGTGAACGGATGCGCCTCGATCAAAGACCAGTTGCCCACGGTCTGCAAAAGCCGGAACGCGGTTTCCGCTGCCTTGCCGCCACGCGGATCGACTTTCATCCGGCCACGCACATCCGGATCAGGTCCTATTTTCGCGCGGCAAATCCATTCCGGCTGTTTTGGCGTTCCATGAACGACCGCGAGGTAAACCTTCTCCATCTTGCGGCTCTCAAAAAGATTTCCGTACGTGTCCACCGCGCCGAGGCTTTTGGCGAGCAGCAGAATTCCCGTCGTCTCAGCATCCAACCGATGCACGAAGCGGATGAACTTCAGGTTCCGCGACCGCGCCCAGAAATCCTTGGCCGCGATCGACGACGTCAATGCCGCCTGCAAGTTGCGGCTTGTCTTCTGCCAGGAAAAGGGCACGAGCATCCAGCCGCGCGGCTTGTCGATCGCCATCACGGCACGATCCTCGTAAAGGATGGGAATCGTCTCGCCGGTCGGAAGCTCAATGTCTTTTGGTTTCGCCACGCCGGAAAACTACTGCAAGCGTCATGCAGATGGAACTGCAACATTTCGCGCGCGTCTCAATCAGTGATTTCACGGCGGAGACGCGGAGGAAAACAGTTGTTCTCCGCGGTTCAGAACTCCGCCACCAGCGGCACACATGACGGTTCTGATCCGGCCTTTCCCCCGGCTGGAACCCATTGCAATTCCCGTGTCCGCTCTGAATATTCCCCCGACTGACGTCGTCCCGAAACGGCATCAACGTCTCGGGACGCAACTTTGAAGTTTATGGCACAGACTACGACAACTCCGACGCCGCGGAAGCGCCCCGGCATTTTGCGGATTCTCCTGATCGTCACCGCCGTCTTGCTCGCTCTGCTCGTGGCCGCGTTCTTCTACCTCACCAGCGCGAGTTTTGTGAAAGGCACAGTTCTTCCCAAGGCGGGCGCAGCTTTGGATTCCGACATCACCGTCAGCGAAGTTGCAATACACCCGTTTCGCTCCGTCACGTTTCGCGATCTGAAACTCACGCCGCGTGGCCGCGAAACGCTGCTCACCGCGACCGAAGTGCGCGCCAATTACAGCCTCTGGCAGATTCTGCGCGGGAATCTTTTGGTGGACGACATCACCATCGCCGCGCCAACCATTCATCTGGTCGAACGCGCCGACGGTTCCAGCAATCTCGATCCGATTTTGCAGGCAACCGCGGAGAAGAAGGAACCGGACAAAGACAACAAACCTGAACCCGGCGATTCCAACGAAGCTCCGCGCGTGGACATTCGCAAAGTCTCGATCACCGACGCCACCTTGCGGCAGGAAAAGCAACAAGCCGGCGGCGGCCGCGAC
>CAMLLE010000426.1 GCA_946480555.1 uncultured Verrucomicrobia subdivision 3 bacterium | reverse complement strand
CATCGACGACTTCAACCAGCGCGAGGCGTTCGATGTCACCCGGTTTGAGGATGACCCGAACGCCCCGCACTTTGAGCGAGGTTTCAAACCCGCGCAGCCGGCCAGTCATTTCTTCCTGGCCTTCTTCAATTCCGCTTCGAGCTTGCGATGCGAATCTAGGAGCGCCCGGACTTCCGGATGTTCCCGCGCCAGATATTCCAACCGTTGATCGCGGATGATCTTGGCGTGCTTCTGTTGTGCCGCCGCGATGTCATCGGCGGTCAACACAACCGCAGGCAAACCCTGTTGCAGCACGCAGACATTGCGGCGCACACGCAGGAGCCGCTGATGTTTAAGTTTTGTTTGGACGAGCGTGGTTTCCGGCATCCGCTCCGCTTCGGCAAGCTGCGCGAACGCCGCTTTCAAATCGGTGGCGAGTGCATAGCCATCCGCCGTTTCAGCGGATGATGTTTCATCGTCGTCCGGTTCTTCAATCGGAACCGGATTGAGCTTTGTCACAGGTTCAGCAGGCGAGCTGCCCTGAAGCGGCTCGTCATCCACATTATCAAGAGAGATGGGTTTCATGGTGCGCAGTAGCCGTGCTACCCGTTGGTGCGGAAGCAGACGGCACCGACACGGTTGGGTGTGCCCCACGCGAGCGCCCAATTGGCGGGGTTCTGAAGCTCCGCATTCGAAGCCGACTGGCCCGCCGGTATTCCGGTCCAGCGAAGGCCATTGGTATGGAGGACGAACCGCGTCCGGTCATAGATCGTCTCGTTGTTCTTCTCCGCGTCCTTGGCGTACTGGAGCGAAGCGACGGCCACGACATCGCCTTCCTGTGCTTTCTCGCCGTAACCGATGACGCCATGGCCAATCAGGTAACTGTCGTAAACGAATCCGTTGGTGGCACCGGGCCGGATCAGGCGTTCGCTCGTGATGATCTGAATGTCGCGATAGGTGGTGATGTTGAACGGCAACTCACTTGGTCTGCCGCTTTTGAATCCCTGCGCGTCGAGCTTCTCCAAACGCGCCTTCACGTTCGGATGGCAGAGGAAAAGACCGCCGGAAAGATCGTCCGCCAGTTCGCCCATGAGCGCCTTGGCGTCGATGAACATATCCGGGTTCACGAGCTGGTCCACGGTTGCGTCAGCGCCACTCTCGTCAAAGGGTTCAGCCGTGACACCGCCCAAGCGAATACCGGAGAGTGCCGCCGCGCCGTTGCGAGCGCCTGCGGAACCAAACTGGCCGCGCATCATCGCGATCAGGGTTTTGTTCCGCTGCTTCAAGCGCCGGGCCGTCATCGACCGTATGATCTGGCCGAGGGGATCAGTACCAGAAACCTGACCAGAGAGAGCGGTGACACTGTTTTTGCAGACGCGATTCAGGATGGTGCAAACCATCTTGTCGGTGCCGATGCCGAGGTCATTGGCCGGACCCTGATTCTCGATCTGCACTTCATCGTCCTGGTCGGTGATGTCTTTGAAGAACGGCATCGTGGCTCCGACGCCAGCGCCGGAGGCGACTTCATCGATTTTTGGGTTCCGGGCGATGATACCCGATGCGAAGACGCTGGGAAACGTGGCCTGGCGTTCGGCCATTTCGGCAATCCAGATGGGTGGATTCCAGAGATCAGCAATTTGTACGGGCATTTAGGGGAGTGGTTTAGTGGTTGCGTTTGGCGGCAAGGTCATCGAGAGATTTCGCGCCCTTGGCCGCGAGAACTTTTTCCGTGGCAGTCAGTGGTTTGGCTGGTGTGGATTCCGCCTTTGGCGCTTCGGCGTTTCGAATTCCGTGTTTGGAAAGCTCAGCAGCGAGACGGCGGTTGAAATCGCTCATCTGCTGTTTGAGCGTGGCGTTCTCTGAACGGAGAGCATCGCGTTCCTGAATGGCCGCAGTGGCTTCGCTGCGGGCGGTGTCACGTTCGCTGGTCAGCGTCGTGATCTGGGCTTGAAGGGTGCCAACGGTTTGGTTGGCGGTGGAAAGATCGGCGCGGGCCTGCTCAAGATCGGCAAGCACGTCGGCTTGGTCGGCGTGTGTGTTCGTCATTCATATAACGGGGAACGTTTTGGTCAGCAGAAAATGTGAGGGGGTTTCGCTGCGGCGGAGTATTAGGAATGCAGCGTTGAACTGAGACGCTGAAAAGAAAGAACGAATATGAAAATGAATCTGATACCCCTCCTGACCGGAATCGCCCTGCTTGGTTTTGCTTCATTGGGCAATGCTCAATACGCCGCCACCGGTGCCGACGGAATCACGGCTTCACCCAAGCACCGGGAACACCTGACATCCGGGAAACCGGCGGAAGCTGTCACCAAACGCCAGATGGATTGCAGCGCGTGCCGGGACGAAGTCATCACGCGGACTGATTGGACTGCTCGTGGAGTCAATAAGCCAGAGGTCAGGATCGTGAAACACCTTTGCGGGAGTTGCGACGTCAGAGCCGTCACCTCGGGTCACGGAAAGGCGGCGAAAACAAAGCTTGAACATTCGTGCGGAGAAGATGCGAAGGCGGCCTGCTGCAAAGTTTCGAGCTAGAAGGCGCATTGCCTGCCATATACGGCGGGTGTAACAAAACCGGAGAACCTCTTGACGGGGTTCTCCTCCGAACATGAGCAAAAGCGAAAAACCCGATTCCGAGGCAAACCTGCGTGACGCGTTGCACGCGTGGAGCGTGAACGCGACACCCTCGCCGCGCTTTGAACAAGCGGTGTGGCGGCGGATTGCGCAAAGCGAAACCCCAACCGGGTTCGTGGACAGCCTGTTCCGATTTTTCACGGCAGCCTTTTCAAAACCCATGGTGGCATTTTCGTACGTCGCGATTCTACTGGGCATTGGGGCGGGCCTGGGATACCTGCGTTCCGGACAGCATAAATACGAGGCGCGGACCCAGTTTGAATCCCTGTATGTGCAATCGGTGAATCCCTACCATGGAGCGCCCGGACGATTATGAAGCGGTCAGCCCTGATCATTGTCGTCGCCGGATTGCTTGCGGGCATCGTTGCCCATGCGTGTGTGTATTTGGTTCGCACCATGCCTGAAAGGAAGGTCGCTGGCAGCCGGTCACCGGCGCTGGCGTGGATGCGCGAGGAATTCGGCCTGACGGAAAGCCAGTTCAGGGAACTGACTGAACTTCACGATGGCTACCTGCCGCGATGCGAGGAAATGTGTCGCCGGATCAGCCTCAAGGGCGCGGAACTGGATCGGCTTCTGAAAGAGAAAAGAGCGGTCACGCCAGAGGTCAGGGCCGTTCTCGGCGAGATGGCCGGATTGCGGGCTGAATGCCAGGCAAACATGCTGGAACACTTTCACAACGTGGCCAGGACCATGGCCCCGCAGCAGGGGGAACGTTATCTGGAGTGGATCAAGGGCGAGTGTTTCGGGGATCAAATTCGCTCCGCCGCTGGACCACAGGAGGCGCCGCATCAGCATCGAATGCAATGACTGCGCCTTCTTCCGACGAACAGGACCGGCTGGCCATGGCGCGGCTGGTTGCCGGCCATGACAGCGCCTTGAACGAACTGATGGAAAGGCACAAGGTCAGGCTGTTCCAATACCTGGTGCGTTCGTTGCAGAACGAAGAGGATGCCGAAGACATCGCTCAGGAAACGTTCGTGCGGATTTACCAGAACCGGCACAGGTATGATCCGAAACAAAAATTTTCGACCTGGATGTATGCCGTCGCAGGCAACGCCGTTCGCAGCCGCTACCGATGGCGCAGCCGGCATCCGGAAGTTTCGCTGAATGCCGAGAGTCAGGATGCCGAAGTGTCTCTGCAAGAGGTTCTCCCCGACCGCGCGCCGCTGCCGAACGAATTGATGCAACGGGAGGAACAGGCCGAACAAGTTCGTCGCGCCCTGGCTTTGCTCCCCGAG
>CAMLLE010000425.1 GCA_946480555.1 uncultured Verrucomicrobia subdivision 3 bacterium | reverse complement strand
CCGCCGGCACCGCCGCCTGCGCGAGAGTTGGTGGCGTTCTGGCCGTTCGCCGTAATAGAACCATTGAGTTCGGCTGCGCCGCCCACGATCAATTTCACGCTGCCGCCGCCATTGCCGCCCGGTCCGCCGGTTCCGTGTCCGCCTGCGCCACCTTTGGTTTCTGGGAAAATTGATGAAAACGGAATAGTGCCGCCCGTCGCACTGCTGGACGCCATTCCGCCCGTTCCGCCATTGCCGCCACCCGCACCCGTAAATGGTGATCCGCTGCTGCTCCCACCGCCGGACACCGAAGCGTAACCATAGCCACGCCCTCCCGCATCGATCGAGCCGCCCGGCTCCAGCACGAGATTGTTTGAAATGGAAAGGTTCAAGCCTGTGGGCGTCGGAGGCAGCAGCGATTGAAACGAAAGGATCACCGTGGCGCCGTCCGGAATAGTGCTGCCTTCAAGGCGCCTGATTTCAAAAACGTTGCTGAGGCCAAATTCAACGACGTAGTCCCAGAAGTTGGAGTAAGTGATGGTCTGCGCCTCGTCCTGCACCAGGACGCTTTCCAGCAGCAGATTCGTGTCTCCGAACGGAACGGCATTCGTGCCCGAAAGCACGATCGTCCCGCTGGTGCCGATCGGAACTGTGTCTGCGAAGTCTCCGGCAGGCAGGAAGGTATGCGTCAGCTTCGCGCCGTTCAGAATGGAGAGGCTCGAAAACGTGTGGGGCCCATCAACGGTCAACGTGCAATTGCTGATGACGATGTCCGCACCGTCGAAGGCGGCGTCGTTGATGCCGATGATTTTGTTGGTGGTGAATACGACTTGTGCCGAAAGGGTGGAAACGCTGGCCAGGATCAGGGCAATTCCGAACGCCGCGCGGAACAAGGTTTTCATGCTGCTTCTTCAGGATTATTTCTGACCGCCTTTGCGGGCGTCATTGAACTCTCGAAGTGGCATCTCAGTCAATGTGCGTTTTGGAGCACAGCGAAGTTCAGCTGGGTGATCATCCTTTGAAGAAGGGGAGCGCAACCGTCCCGGTTGCATGAGTTGGCGTCCCGCCGACTTGACTGCAGCGGAATTCTGAAAGTGAACGAAGTCCATTGCCGGAGAAGAATTCGGCGGGACGCCGAATTTCACAGGCGGGACGCCTATGCTCCCCACCGATTGAAGTCGCTCGGATTAGGGCTTGATTTCGAATTGCGCTGCGGCCAGACCAATGGCGCTGGCCTTCAATGCCGCCGGGCCAGTGGCACGCAGGATCACTAGCCCGCGCCCGCGATGCGCCGGATGCTTTGAGTCCTGGTAAGGATCGGTCCCATTGAGGTCGCCGTTTTCGATGCCGAGGATTTCTGCCGCACCTTCGACGCTGAACTGAACCAGATCGTCCGCATTGGGAACTCGCACGCCGTTCGCATCGACGATGCGAAATTGAACATGGTGAATGTCATTGCTGCCAGTGCGTGGCGAAACTTCGTCTGACACCAGCTCGACGCGCTTGGGTTCGCCTGCAGTCCGAAGCGAGAATTCTGCGAGCTGTTTGTTGCCGTCGCGTCCGCGCGCGATCAACGTTCCCGCTTCAAACGGAACCTGAATCGTCAGCGTCCCTTCTTCAGCTTCCGTCAATCGCTTGGTGCCGATGACGCGTCCGTTCAAGCTGAGTTCAACTTCCGGGCAGGTGGTGAAGCAGCGCACCGTGACTGTGCTGCCCGCGGTCCAGTTCCAGCTCTCGTCTGCGCGCATCCGGCCGCGGCGCGGTGCGTTCTCGTTTCGCTCGGCGGCGGCGAGATAAACCATCGGTTGCTCGCTCCAAAGGCTCTGGCGGAACCACGCCATCGGTTTCTTGAATCCGCAAAGGTCGAGCAGGCCGGCGCCGTTGGCGTGATTGGGCCAGCGTCCCGCTTCGCCGAGGTAATCGATTCCGGTCCAGAGGAATTGTGTGGAGATGAATTCGTTGTCGCGGACGGCAAGCCAAGCGCTCCAGCCGTGACCGTTCTCGCTGCCGTAGATGACGCGGTTCGGTTTCTTCGCATGATCGTCGGCGTAGCGTTGTTCCTGGTAATTGTATCCGACGACATCCAGCAAATCGCCCAATCCCACCGCGTCGGACATGTGAACCGTCGCCAGCGCCGCGGTCACCGGCCGCGTCGTGTCGAAACGTTTCACGGCCGCGATGAGCGGTTTGCCGAGCGTCACCAGGTTTTCCGCGCGCGGATGATCCGGACGGAAGTTCTCGCCGAGCACCGGATGCGTGAACGGATCGTTTGCGTAATCGATTTCGTTGCCGATGCTCCACATCACGATCGAGGGATGGTTGCGATCGCGGCGGACCATGTCTTCCACGTCGCGCACGGCCCATTGATCGAAGATTTCGCCGTAGCCGTAGCGGCTGGGTTCGGCGGAGTTCCAGCCTTGCATCCATTTGTTCTTGGGCGGCGTGAATTCATCGAGCGCTTCATCTTGAACGAGGAATCCCAACCGGTCACACAGGTCGAGCAACTCCGGCGCGGGCGGATTGTGGCTCGTGCGAATCGCGTTCACGCCAATCGTTTTCAAGATATGAAGGCGACGTTCCCATACGGCGGCGGGAACCGCCGCGCCAAGCGCACCGGCGTCGTGATGCAGGCAAACGCCCTTGAGTTTCATCGGGACGTCGTTCAGGAAGAAGCCGTGATTGGGATCGAAGCGGAAGGTGCGGATGCCGAAGGGCGTCGTGAGTTCATCGAAGATCGCATCGTTCACGCGGACGCGCTGGCGCAGGCTGTAGAGCTGGGGCGAATCCACGGACCAGCGTTGTGGATTGGTGACCGTCATTTCCTGCCGGACGAACTGATTCGTTCCGGGCGAAATGTTTCCAGTGGAAGACTGAATCGCCACGCGTTCGCCGGCTGTATTCAGGATTTCGCTTTCCAGCGAGAAGTTGCCGGTGGTTTCCAGATCGTTGCGGAATTCGGTTTCGATTCGGACCGTGGCTGAATTGGACTTCACGTCTGGCGTGGTGACGAACGTTCCCCAAGTCGCGATGCGCAGCTTGTCGGTGATTCGCAGCCGCACATGGCGGTAGATTCCTGAGCCAGTGTACCAGCGCGAATCGGAAAACTTCGAGTGATCGACACGCACCGCGAGGAGGTTTTCTGCGCCGAACTTCAGGTGCGGCGTGAGATCGATTTCAAAACTGGAATAGCCATAAGGTCGGCCGCCGACGAGATGCCCGTTCAGCCAAACCTGGGCATTCTGGTAAATACCGTCGAACTCGATCGCGATGAGTTGATTTGAAATTGCCGGGTCAAGCCGGAACGTTTTCCGATACCAGCCCACGCCACCGGGGGCGAAACCCGTTCCGCTGGCGTATTCCGGGCCCAGCGGTCCCTCGACGCTCCAGTCGTGCGGCACGTTCAGCTTGCGCCAGCTGGAATCGTTGAAGGCTGGAATCATCGCGTTCGGAAAATCGCCACGCGAGAAGCGCCAGTCGCTGTCGAAGGACAGAACCGTGCGTGGTGCTATTCGCGAAATAACGGTTTCCGCAGCGTGACTTGAGTTCAACTGGGAGAAAGTCCCGCACAGCGCCAGGCACAGCAGCCAGCGCGCAGCTCGCGCTCCGGCAATGTTTCGATGGATTCGCATAAAACTGGAAAACCAGACGCTGGTGTTTGTTATTGGTTTCGATTGGATTCGACCTGCTGAAAATCACAGCAGGAGTCCGCAGATTTCGCTGATTTGCGCAGATGGCAGAAGGTCTCAGCCGGAACGTTGCAGTTGAATATGGATTAGAGCGGGAACTCTGTTCTGCCAAACAAGGGTAGGGCTGCGCTGCCGCGCAGCTCCATATTCCGCACCAGGTGCGCTCCGCGAGACTCTGAATATCGCCTATTCGAGCTTCAAATAGG
>CAMLLE010000424.1 GCA_946480555.1 uncultured Verrucomicrobia subdivision 3 bacterium | reverse complement strand
GATGTTTCGCAGGAAGTGTCCTTCCCGAAAGGTCACAAACACGGCACGGCTTTCACAGTACCGCGTGAGATGGTCGAACAGCTGTTGAATCACGCAAACAGAGCTGCCAAATGAATGAAATCGCTGAGAACGCAGACAGGCGCTTTGGCTCTGCCTTTTGCGTTCTCTGCGTTCTTTGCGGTTGACCTGAAATTCTTATGCCTGAATGGAACTCGGATAACGATCTGTTCGCGCTCTGCACCCGCGAGCTTTACACGCCGGTCGTCGGCGACATCCTCGACGATCTTGGCTTCACGCATCAGTTCCTGCCGCAACCGATCCAGCCGTTGCGCGAGGAAATGAAGCTCGCTGGCCGGGCGATGCCGGTCGTGATGATTGACGTGTTCGGCAAACAGAAGAGGCCGTTCGGATTGCTCACTGAAGCGCTGGATCAGCTCCAGCCAGGCGAAATCTACCTGGCCAGCGGCGGTGACAGGCGTTGTGCGTATTGGGGCGAAATTCTGACTGCCACAGCAAAGAAACGCGGTGCTGTGGGCGCGGTGATCGATGGCTTTCATCGCGACACGCCAAAAGTCCTGGAGCAGAACTGGCCGGTGTTTTCGCGCGGGCGCTTCGCGCAAGATTCAGCGGTCCGCACGCAAGTGGTCGATTTTCGCTGCCCGGTTGAAGTGGGGCAGGTGAGTGTCCAGCCCGGCGACCTGGTCTTCGGCGACCTGGATGGTGTCATCATTGTTCCGCAAAAGGTCGAAGCGGACGTCATTGAAAGGGCACTGAGCAAGGCGAGAGGAGAGAAGCTCGTCCGCAAGGAGATCGAAGCCGGCATGAGCAGCACCGAGGCATTTCGGAAGTATGGGATCCTTTGAAATAACCGCAGGGAACGACGAGGACGGAACTCTTCTTGGCGAGTATTTCGTGGATTTGCTCGTGGAAGACGTGCTGGTGGTGGAACTCAAGACTGCCCGGGCCCTTGCTCCTGAGCATGAGGCGCAAATCCTGGCGCAGTTGAAATCCGCACGGCTCGAACATGGCCTTCTCATCAACTTCGGTTCCTACAAGTTTGAAATCCGGAAGTTCGCTTGGTCCGAGAAGCTTCAGCGGTCCAAAGCTGCCGGCTTCGTTTCTCTTCTATCTGCGTGCTTTGCGCTCTTTGCGGTTAAATGAAAACGCCAAATCCAACCATCACCGCTTTCGAAACGTGGCGCTGCCAGCGGAAGGAGAAGTTGTTCGACTCCGCTCGGACCGGACGGAGCCCGATGAACTGGGACATTGTTGTGCTGCGGTTGCACACGGATGCCGGCATTTACGGCCATGCCACCGCCATCGCGGCGCGATCCAGCATTGTTACGCAGGCGTACTTGCAGGAGACCATCGCGCCAGTGGTGCTGGGCCGGCGTGTCAGCGAGCGCGAGGCAGTTTATCACGAACTCTGGACCATCGACCGCCACATCACGTTCTTCCCGGTTTACCTTCCCGGTCCCGTGGATGTCGCAATGTGGGATATTGCTGCGCAGGCAGCCGGACTGCCGCTGTATCAATTCATCGGCGAATGCCGGACGAGCCTGCCTGTTTACGCGAGCAGCCTGTTCATGCCGAAGACCGAGGATTACCTGAAAGAAATGCGCGCGTATCGGAAGCGCGGTTTCCCGGCTTACAAGGCGCATCCGCCCGGTCCCTGGCGCAAGGACATTGAGATTCACCGCGCACTCCGTGAAGCAGCCGGGGACGATTACGTGCTGATGACTGATCCCGTCTCGGAGTATTCGCTGGAGGAGGCGATTCGCGTCGGGCGCGATCTGGAGCAGTTGAACTACCACTGGTTTGAGGAACCGTTCCGGGATTTCGAACTGGCCAAGTATGCCAAGCTCTGCGCTGCGCTCGACATCCCCGTTGCCGGAACTGAAACCACGCGCGGCGGGCCGCTCGGCGTGGCGCAAGCCATTCATTTCAACGCCGTGGACATCGTCCGAGCGGACGTTTCATGGAAACCCGGCATCACTGGCACGCTGAAGATCGCGCATCTCGCCGAAGCCCACGGCATGCGCTGCGAGATTCACTGCACCACGATGGGTTTCATGGACATTGCAAACCTCCACGTCAGTTGCGCGATTCGGAACTGCGAATACTTCGAGCTGCTCGTTCCAGAGGAGCCATTCCGTTTTCCGATGAAGGACAAATACCCGATCGACAAGTTCGGCATCGCGCATGTCCCGCAGAAACCAGGCATCGGCGTGGAACTGGACTGGGATGCGATCGACAACGCCTGCGTTGAGCGCAAAGTGACGAAGCTCTGAGTCGGGGGAGCGCGGACGCTCAACTCAAAACTGGTGTTGTCCGGTTCAGTTTCCTACTGTTCCGCGATGAAAGTGATTCGTCATAGCGACTCCGACTTTGAGCAGCGCATCGCCGAATTGACCGAGAAAAGCAGCCTGTTCGATCCGCAAATCGAACAGCGCACCCAGACCATTCTCAACGCCGTGCAAGCGCGCGGCGACGACGCGTTGCTGGAGTTCACCGAACGTTTCGACGGCGCGAAACTCACGGCGGAACAACTCCGGGTGACTCAAGCGGAGCTGATGTCCGCCTCGCTGAAAGCCGACGAATCCCTGCGCGCCGCGGTTGCTGAAGCGGAAGCCAACGTCGCGATGTTCGCGCGCAAATCTCGACGGAAGAACTGGCAGGCGCATAATTCGCATCGCGCGCTCGTGGGTGAAAAGTTCGATCCATTTCAACGCGTCGGCATTTACATTCCCGGTGGGACGGCGCCGCTTGTTTCCACCTGCATCATGACGATCACGCTCGCGAAGGCGGCTGGCTGTCCTGAAATCGTGGTTTGCACGCCATGCGGAAAGGATGGCTCGATCAACGCGGCACTGTTGTTTGCGGCGCGGGCGGCAGGGGCTACGGAGATTTACCGCGTTGGCGGCGCGCAGGCGACGGCCGCAATGGCATACGGAACGAAGACGATTCGCCGTGTCCAAAAGATTTTCGGGCCGGGCAACGCCTACGTCAGCATGGCGAAGCGATTGTTGTTCGGCCGCGTCGCCATCGATCTGCTCGCCGGGCCGAGCGACGTTTTGGTGCTCGCTGACGATTCCGCGGAGCCGAAGTTCATCGCCGCGGATTTGCTCGCGCAGGCGGAACACGGCTCGGGTCACGAACACATCTGGCTTGTGACAACGTCAGGCAAAATTCTCAAAGCGGTGGAGAGGGAAATCGCCAGACAACTGCCGAAACTTGTCCGTCGTGAGTTCATCCAGCGAGTGCTCGAGAATTACACGTGGCTGCTCCAGGTGAAGGACATTCCGGCGGCGGTCGCGCTAACCAATCGCATTGCGCCGGAGCATTGTGAAGTGATGACAAAGCACGCGCGTAAAATTTCCGATGGAATAGTGACCGCTGGCGCCATTTTCCTGGGACCGTGGTCGCCGACCGTGCTTGGCGATTACGTCGCGGGGCCGAGTCATGTGCTGCCGACTGATGGTGCCGGTGCGTCGTTTGCGGGTTTGACTGTCGATCAGTTTCAGCGGCGCACGAGTGTCGTGGAGTACAATCGCGCCGGGCTGAAGAAGGCGTTGCCGGCCGTTCGCAAGTTTGCGGAGATGGAGGGATTAGGTGCCCACGGGGCGTCAGCGGAAGTGAGATTCTGATCGGAGCGCGGGCGGCTCGCCCGCGCTCCTGCTCCTATTGTTCCACAATGTTCAGAACCTCGTTCTTCATTACTGCTTTCGTGAGATCGAATGGTTCAGCTGCGACTGCTCGTGTGGCGAGGCGCCTGGCTTCAGTGATGGTGGCGGCGGAATCGATGCATATCGATGTCTCGATTGTCGCCCAACGGCGGAATAGAACATGAAAAGTCTTTCGACGGGGCGCAGCTT
>CAMLLE010000423.1 GCA_946480555.1 uncultured Verrucomicrobia subdivision 3 bacterium | reverse complement strand
CCGCGAATAAACGGAGCGCGGGCGGCCCGCCCGCGCGATGGCGCTTCGGGATTCTTATTCCAAACTCGCGGGCGAGCTGCGCGCGCTTTCCTTTCGGTTGTGCGCGCGGCCATCGCGCGTTAGTCTCCCTTCGTTCCCACTCAAAGTCCGACGTTCACAAGTCGTATGAAGCGAATCTTTTTTGTTGCCGTCCCGCTGTTGTTTGCAGTTCCGGCGCTCACACCGGCCGCGCTAGTTCACCGCTGGTCGTTCAACAACTCCGCCGGTTCGGCCCCGGCTGGGACCGTCATCACGGACTCCGTCTCTGCATCGAATGGCGTGATCGTGGGCATCAACGGCAACTTCACCGGCTCGGCGTTGACACTTGCCGGCGCCACATCGGGAAACCAATCGCCAGCCGCGATCAGCGCCTACGTCGATTTGCCGAACGGACTCATTTCGTCCAAGACCAACCTCACGATTGAGATATGGGCAACGCTGGTCTCCTCGCGCAACTGGCAGCGGCTTTTCGATTTCGGCCGGATGAACATCGCAGGCATGGGCGCAGGCGCCGCGCCGGGTGAGATCCGACCGGATGCGGCCTCGGCACCGGGCGGCACTTCCTCAAGCGACAACCTCATGCTGGCGGTGAATCGCGGCACTTCTCCAAACACACAGCGGCTTGCAATGCGATTGAATGGCGCGTCCGAAAACACGGCTGACAGCGACCTGACTCTGTCCAGCGGCACGCAGTATCATTTCGTGATCACGGTTGAGGATGGCGTCGGTTCCTTTGGAACCAACGGCGCGCGCGTTCGCTGGTATCGCAACGGCGCAGTCGCGCAGACGCTCGACGTCGGGTTTCACCTTTCCAGCATCGAAGACGTGAACAACTGGCTGGGTCGCTCGCAGTTCAGCGGGGATAGCCAGGCGAACATTACTTACAACGAAGTCCGGCTCTACGATCATGCAATGACGGGAGCAGGGATTACGAACAGCATGACCGCCGGGCCGAATCCGCCCGCACCCGTCGCGCAAAATGATTCCCTGAGTTTACGGCCCGGACAGAAAGTGCGCGTGCCGGTTTTGGCAAACGATTCGGGTCAGATTGTTCCCTCCTGGGTTTCCGTTGTCAGCGCCCCGGCATTTGGCACGGCGATTCCCGACACGAGCGGGAGAATCCTTTACACGCACACAGCAGGAACGCCGGTTTCGGATTCGTTCAGCTACACCGTCGGCGGCGCAGGCGGAACATCATCGGTGGCCAGTGTGACGATTCATTTCACTGACGCATTGCGCGTGACGAACAACACATTGAACGTTCCGCCGAATCCGCCTTCGAACGATTACCAGGTGCAAAACGCCTTTCCGACCATCTCGTTCAACCAACCGCTTTGTTTGCGCACGCCGCCCGGCGAAACGAACCGCCTGTTCATTTGTGAAAAGGGCGGCCTTCTGCGCGTGATTCCAGACATGGCCGCAGCGGCGCCAAGTGCAAGCACGTTCCTGAACGTCAGCACGCTGCTGAGCGGACGCGGTGAATCGTTGGCGACTTCGAGCGAACAAGGTTTGCTTGGGCTCGCGTTTCATCCTGGATACGCCACCAACGGATATTTCTTCGTGTATTACTCGGTGAATTCCGGTGGCGCCACGTATCAACGGCTGTCGCGGTTCGCCGTTCAGGCGGGGAATCCAAACGCGGCGAACACCGCCTCGGAGGTCATCCTGTTTCAACAGGCCGACACGGCTTCAAATCACAATGGCGGCGACCTGCATTTCGGGCCGGACGGGTATCTCTACGTCTCGCTTGGAGACGGCGGCAATCAGGACGATTCGCAAGGTCACGCGCAGAAGATCACCGACGGATTCTATGCCGCGATCGCGCGCATCGATGTCGATCGGCGCGCCGGCAGCACGGAGCCCAATCCGCATTCTGGCGTGCCGCTCTATTCCGGTTTCGCGGCTTACGCGGTGCCGGCCGATAATCCTTATGTGGGCGCGACGAACTTCCTCGGCCTGACAGTGAATTCAAACACGGTGCGCACCGAACTGTGGGCTGTGGGTCTGCGCAATCCGTGGCGCATGGCGTTCGATCCGGCGACGAGCAATCTTTGGTGCGGTGACGTGGGCGGTGGCGCTTACGAAGAGGTGAATCTGATCACGCGCGGCGGGAATTTCGGCTGGGCTTTCCGCGAAGGAACCGGCAATGGCCCGAAGTCTGGATCGGCACCGGCGAACTTCAATACGCTTTACCATTCGCCGCCGATTTACTTCTACAGTCACGGGAGCGGCAGCATGCAGGGGAACTCCATCACAGGTGGATTCGTTTATCGCGGCAGCCGCATTCCTTCGCTCTTCGGGCTCTACCTGTTCGCGGATTACGTTTCGGGGAACATCTGGTCGCTGCGGCAGACGAATGGGACAGCCGTCGTCACGCGATTGATGGGCGAAGGCGGCATAGCCGGCTTTGCGCCCGATCCTTCGAACGGCGATGTGCTCATGGCTGATCTGGGCGATGGCCGAATTCTCCGGCTTACAACGGGAACGCCGGCGGGCACGTATCCGCTTAAACTCAGCGATACCGGTGTGTTTGCCGACGTGGCCGATTTCTCGCCGTCACCGGGCCTGCTGCCGTATGAACCGAATCTTCCGTTCTGGAGCGATTACGCGGAGAAGCGCCGCTGGTTCATCATTCCGGACGCCAGCAACACGATGACCTGGTCGCGCGATGGGCTCTGGACGTTTCCGACAAACCAGATTTGGGTGAAGCATTTCGATATGGAAATGGAGCGGGGGAATCCTGCGACGAAACGGCGATTGGAAACGCGTCTGCTCGTGCGGAATGCGACTGGAGTTTACGGAGTGAGCTATCAATGGAACGCAGCGCAATCGGACGCCACGCTCGTGCCAGAGGCTGGCGTCGATCTGCCGTTGGTCATCACCAATGCTGGCAACACGCATACGCAGCTGTGGCGCATCCCCAGTCGCGCGGAATGCCTGCTTTGCCACACGCCGCAGGCGGGACGCGCGCTGTCGTTTACCACGCGCCAGCTGAATCGGACGAACGACATCCTCGGCGTCAGCGGCAATCAGTTGGATCTGCTGCATGCGGCCGGTTATTTCGCAAACGCACCCGGGCCGGTGAATATGCTGCCCAAGCATTTCCAGGCGAATGACGCCACGGTGTCTCTGGAAACGCGCGCGCGTTCCTACCTGGAAGTGAATTGCGTCAGCTGTCATCTGCCCGGCGGAAGCGGCGGCAATAGTTGGGATTCGCGGGCAGCCACGCCGCTGTTTGCCACCGGACTCATCAACGGCGAGGCGGTCAACAACGGCGGCAATCCCGAGAACAAGCTGATCGTTCCACGCGATGTGCAGCATTCCGTGATTTGGAATCGGATTGCGGCCACGAACGGATTTACGCGCATGCCGCCGATTGCTACGCGTGAATTGGACTTGGAGAACATTGCGTTGCTGGCTCAATGGATTGACACCTTCGACACCAACCGCGTCTCGTTCAGCGCCTGGCAGATCGCCAACTTTGGCTCTACAAACGCACCAAACGGATTGGCGGCCGACGATCCGGATGCGGATGGCGCCAGCAACTTCCACGAATACCTGCTCGGGACCGGGCCGCTGCTCGTGAATACAAATGCGGACCTGGCGATCAGCGTCTCGGTTGAAAATCTGGCGACGATCAGTTTTGCTCCTTCCGTAAACGCAATCGCGCAAGTCATGACATCGACAAACCTCTTTGACTGGGGCTTGTGGAATGTTCCCGGAAACAGCGGTCTGCCGCAGTTGGTCAATCCGCAAGTGCTGAGCGGCCCCGCGACGAACAACGAGGCGTTCTTCCGGCTGTTGTTGAATGAAAAATGAGGAACAGCTCTCTGCGTGAA
>CAMLLE010000422.1 GCA_946480555.1 uncultured Verrucomicrobia subdivision 3 bacterium | reverse complement strand
TTCTGCATCGCGGTGATCGGCCGCGTCCTGCTGGAAACGCGCGGGGGCAGTCGCAAGGACAAGAATCCGCTGCCATTGCTGGGATTGATCTTTCTCGGGCTGGGCTGGATCGGCGTGTTCTTTGGCCGGCTGATTCAGGCGGCCGTGAGCCGTCAACGTGAGTTTCTGGCCGATGCCGCTGCGGTGCAGTTCACGCGCAATCCGGGTGGGATTTCCGGCGCGCTGAAAAAAATTGGCGGGCTGGTTTACGGATCGAAATTGAAGTCAACTCATGCCACGGAAGCGTCGCACATCTTTTTCGGAAATGCCGTGACCGCCTTCACTGACATGATGGCCACGCATCCGCCTTTGCCGGATCGCATTCGCGCGATTGACCCAACCTTCGACGGAAAGTTTCCGAGCGTTCCCCTGACTGACGGCGAACCGGATGTCGATCTGCTGCTGGCCGGCGAACGGCGGCGGAAGGCATTTCCGTTTGGAATGCCCGGTTTTGAAGAAACTCAACCCGGCAGCGTGGCGCCACCGACCGTCAGCCGTTTCACGTCGCCGCCGCCAGTCGTTGCCGCCGCCGCAGTGATGCCAAGTCTGGGCGAGCCTTCACCGAAGCATCTGCAGTATGCGGAAGGATTGCGCGACTCGTTCTCGCCTTATCTGCGCGAAGCGGCGCGCGATCCGCTCGGCGCGTCCGCGCTCGTGTATGCGTTGGTGATCAGTCCGGCAACGGAGCTCAAAATCCAGCAATTGAATCTGCTGCAGTCCGTCACTTCGCCCGGCATCCGCCAGGAGACCGAGCGCTTGTTGCCATTCGTGGCGGAGGTGGCGGTGCGCGCGCGGCTGCCTTTGGTTGACCTCGCGTTGCCCGCGTTGCGCCAGATGTCATTCGAACAGTACGGGCAGTTCTCCGGCGCGTTGAAACAACTCATCGAGAGCGACAACGAAATCAACTTGTTCGAATACGTGCTGCAGAAGATCGCGGTCCGGCATTTGGAGCCGCAATTCAAGTCAGCGCGCAAGCCGGTGGTGCAGTTCTACACGCTGCGTCCGCTCATGCCCGATTGCGCGGTGCTGTTGTCGGCCCTGGCGCACGCCGGAGCGGATGATTCGTCACACGCTTCGGCGGCCTTCCAACGCGGCGCCGCGGGGTTGATGCGCCACGCGCAAACCGCGGTGGAGTTTGTGACCGTGGACCAGTGTGAGCTGGCGCATTTGGACGCAGCCCTGGAGCGACTGAACCAGGCCGTGCCGCAGATCAAGAAGAACGTGCTGAACGCCTGCGCGCAGACGGTCGCGGCGGATGGGTTGATTCACGAAACGGAAGCGGAACTGCTGCGTGGCATCGCCGATACGCTGGATTGCCCGCTGCCACCGTTTGTTCGGCCCCAGGTTTAAGTTTCGCATTTCGAGTTTCAGGTTTCTTGTTAGCTTGGCTGCCATGCGAATTCTCCTGATCGGTCTCTTGCTGGTGCAATGCCTGCGTTCCTCGGCGGCGGAACGTGTGGTCGCGTTTGAAGCGGGCGAAGGCGATCAGCCGGTGCGCGGGTTTCAGAGCCTGGTTCTCGGATACGGCGGTCCGGGCAGCTGGCGGGTCGTGAATGAATCCAATGCACCCGGGGGCCAGCCGGTTGTGGCGCAGATTTCGCGAGAACCGCTCGGTCAGCGCGCGCCCGTGCTTTTGCTCGACGAAGTCATCTCCGATTTCAAACTCACCGCGAAGTTCAGGATTTTGGGTGGCATCCTGGAGCAAAGCGCTGGGATGGTTTTTCGTTTTCAAAACCCGTCGAATTACTACGTCATTCGCGCCGATGCCAACGCCAGTTCGTTTCGCTGTTTCAAAGTGGAGAATGGCCAGGTGAAGCCACCCATCGGACCGGAGATGAAGATTTCCGCCGGCGAGTGGCACACGCTCGTGATCCAATGCGAAGGCACACGCATCTTGTGCGGTCTGAATGGCAATGATGCGGTGAAGCTCATCGACAACAACACGCGCAAGACGGGTCGAATCGGGTTCTGGACGAAGTCCGACACGCTGGCGCAGTTTGCCGATTTGCGGATGGATTACACGCCGCACGAACCGCTCGCAAAGGCGATTGTGCGCGACGCGTTGAAGGAATTTCCGCGTGTGCTCGGCATCTCGATCTTTGCGGCGCGCGAAACGAACCAGCCATTGAAGATCGTGGCCAGCACTGATGCGGCGGAAATGGGCACGCCGGGAACGGACACGGAATCCAAGTGCGTGAGCGACGGCAGCAGGTTCTACAAACGGGATCGTGACTCAGTGACCATTACGATGCCGCTGCGTGATCGCAATGGTGATCCAATTGCGGCGGTGCGCTTAAGGATGAAAGCGTTCCCCGGCCAGACCGAAGACAACGCCGTGGTGCGGGCGCTGCCCGTGCTGAAGTCGATGCAAGACCGCGTGCAGTCGCTGGATTTGCTGCTGGATTGAATGATCAGAATTTGATTCCCAACGACGAGCGAATCTGAAGTTCGTTGTTGGAGACGGATTCCGCTGGCTGGGTTTCGTAAAGGTCGAGCACGGTCAGGTTGAGCGACAGGTTCCGCCAGAGTTCGTATTTGAGCGTGGATTCAAAACGCAGCCGCTGGCCGGTCAGATTGACGCGAGGGAAATATTCCAGCCGCTCGACGAGACTTAGTTTCCCGAACATGCGCCACTGCAGTTCCTGCGCGAGACGGTAATAGACATCCTGCAGTTCGGAGCCATCGCTGCGAAACTGGGCCTGGTAGTTCACACCCGCTTCCACGTTCAGCAGAGCCTCCGGGCGATTGATGAGATGGTAACCGAAACCGGGGCCGGCTTCATACTGCGCTTCAATCCGGAGGATGTGATCGTAGCCGCCACCAACGAGGTTGTAGATGTACCAGCGGCCCATCAGGTCGAATGACAGTTTATCGCTCGCCTGCATGCGGTCGGACGTGGTTTCTACCTGCCGTTCCGTGCTGCCGTCGTCGTGTTCGACGATCGTTTCGGTGGTGCCATAATCGATCGAATAGTCGAAGAGATTGCGGAAGAATTTTCTCGAATCGGAATCGTACGGCCGCTGGTAACCGAGCTTGAAACGGCCATAGACAACCCGCCGATCGCGCGCTCCAAAATTCAAGTCCAGCCCAACCTGAGCCTCGCCCTGCCAGCCGTTCGTTTTTATCTTTGGAATCGAGGCCGCGACGGGAGTGATGGGCGAGAAGACGACGATTTCCGTGGATTGCGTGGTTTCGTCGGAGAACTTGTTGGTCAGCCCGGATTCAATGCGTGCCAGCGGAATCGTGATCTCCGACGCCCATGTGTTCGAGAGGACGACGTGGTTGGTGTTTCGGGAAAGGACCGTGCCGGAAATGCGGTCGCCATTGGACAACTTCAATGTCACCTCGCCGGCAGACGCGGCCCAAACGAGGCAGCTCAGCAGCAGGAGAATGAGTGAATGCCGTTCACGGCTTCGCAGTTTGAACATGATCATCGGCGGCAACCGGCTTCGGAATGTCCGTCGATTTCACCCGACGAATCCCTCCAATCACTTCGAGTTTTCCTTCCGCATTGAGCTGCAGCCGCGGACGCGGCGCCATGTCGTAGCCGTGGCGAACCAGCAGAGTGCCGTGCGGATCCAGCACTGAGTAGTTATAGGTGCGCGGTCCGTCCTGATGCAGGATGTGCAGCTGGCTCAAGCTGTCGATCTGCGGTTCAGGCCGGCCGAACGCCAGCAACGGCCCGACGGGAAACACACGATACACTTTGCCGTTGAGATCGGAAATCTGCACATAAAGCATTGGGCGTTTCTTAAAATTCGCCTGAAAAAGCGCATAGCGGCGGACTTCGGGAATGCTGTCGGTGGCTCCTTCCGTCTTCGGCAGTCCAATTTCCTGCTCCCAGA
>CAMLLE010000421.1 GCA_946480555.1 uncultured Verrucomicrobia subdivision 3 bacterium | reverse complement strand
CGGCGTGGCCGCCGGCGCAACGGTTCAATTCAACGGTTCCATTACCGGCACCGCTGCTGTGGACAAAAAGGGCGAGGGCGTTCTTGTCCTTCCGTCTCAAAACGTGATCTCGGTGGCGGCAACCGTCTCCGAAGGCACCATCCGGCTGAGTCATGCGAATGCGGTCACGAATGGCAGCATCGGGCCGAACATCGACAACAGTCTCGTGTTCAATTCCGGCATCGGCACGTTCAATCTCGGCGGACTCAGCGGCAGTGGCGCCTTGGAATTGGCTGATACTGCGGCATCGCCGGTCAGACTCGTCGTGGGCGGCAACAACTCCAGCTCCACCTTCAATGGCCCGCTGAACGGCACCGGATCACTGGTCAAGGCTGGCACCGGCACATTGATGCTCAATGGCGCCAGCACCTACACCGGCGGCACCACCGTCGGCGGCGGCACTCTGGCTTCCGGAAATGCGCATCCTTCGGGCGCGTCCACTCCGTTCGGCACCGGCAATATCACGGTCACCAATGGCGGCCTGCTGTATCTCGGCACAACCGCGCAGGAAGCCTTCGGTTCTTATCAGATTCCGAACAACATCTCGGTGGATAACGGATCGGTCTATGCCTGGGACGGATCACACCGGATTCAGGGCAACCTGAACATCGGTGCGGGTGGTGGCGCCATCGGTTCCACGTTTGACGCTCGCTGGGAGGCGCTGGTCGAAGGGAACTTCCCGAAATCGCTGTTCATCGACGGTTTCATCACCGGCACCGGCAACCTGACGGTCCAGGACAAAGGTGATCAAGTCGGCAACGCTTGGAATACTTCCGCGGCGGTCTTCACCAGCAGTGGCACACCGGCGCAAAATACCTATTCGGGAACCGTGACGGTAAATCCGCTGACGGTCTCCGGCAGCGGCGGCAGCTACCTGTATATGGTTGGCACCAGTGTTCTCGCCAATGCAACGATCGTGTTGACGGGCAACAACCTTCTGGACACCGGCCGCATGGGAACCTCCACGCTCCTCTTCGGGAATGGCAGTGAAGCGGGTCCAGGTTTCCATACCATTGGCGGCCTCGGTGGCAGCGGCAACTTTGTTCTCGCTGACACCATGCTCTACCAGGCTGGTGACGGACAAACCGGGTATTCCAATGGCGCGCCCGTCGCGCTGACGGTTGGCTATAACAACTCCAGCACCACGTACTCCGGTGCGATGAGCGGCCCGGGCAGCCTGACCAAGATCGGCACGGGCACGCTGACCTTGACCGGCGCGAACAGTTACACCGGCAACACCACCGTGAACGGCGGCACCCTGCGCATTGGCCAGCCCACTTTGGCGACCAATTCAACGGTAGCCATCGCCAGCGGCGCGAAACTGCAGCTCGATTACAGTGGCAACAATACGGTCGGGGCACTCGTGCTGAATGGCGTGACCCAGCCGAACGGTATCTACAACGCCGGCAATACTCCGGCTTACTTCGCCGGCTCGGGAAGTCTCGCCGTGGGCGTGAGCTTCGCCACCAATCCGACGAACATCACGTTCAGCGCCAGCGGCAACACGCTCTCGCTCTCATGGCCGTCCAGCCATGCCGGCTGGATTCTCCAGGTGCAGACCAACAGCCTCAGCACTGGTCTGAGCACCAACTGGGCTGACGTCGCAGGCAGTGGCTCGATCACCAGCACGAACATCACGGTGAATCGGGCGAACCCGACGATGTTCTTCCGCTTGCGCGCTCCGTAATTCGGAAGGCGAACGTTCGAATTCAATTCACGGCGGGAGTCATTCAACTGAATGGCTCCCGCTTTTTTTGGGCGTTTCACTCCGCGCGTGGCGCGCGGTTGGATGCGGCGAAGGTCGGCATTCAATCCGGCTTCTCCATGAAGGTTGCGCGTCGGATGTTCGGTGCGGATGCAGCTGACCGCAAAGCCGAAACTCGGAAACCGTTGCCAATGTCCGCGCCGCTCGTGACACTCGGGCATGGAAAACTCAATGGCGAACGACAGCGTGAATCCAACTGCGTTGGCGCACAAGACGTCCGCTCGGACAAGCCAGCATGCTCAGTCGGCATCGGCTTCTCTTCTGCCCACGGTGCCGCCTTGGGCTGCTTTCTTACCTGGTTCCACGGCTCTTCTGCTGACCACGCTTTCGCTTCTCTGCTGTGTCCTTCCGTCTCTGAATGCCCAAACGTCGGTTTCGATTCCCGCGATTGCGGACGTTTCACACGTTCACCAGACCATCGATCACTTCTCCGCATCAGATGCGTGGTCGATGCAGCATGTCGGGCTTTGGTCGGAAACCAATCGCACACGGGTGGCCGATCTTCTGTTCAGCACGAACAACGGCATCGGTTTGTCCGCCTGGCGCTTTACCTTGAACGCGGGTTTCGATCGCACAATCACGCCGCAGCGTCGCCGTGTCCAAAGCTGGCGGACGGCGGAAGGATTTCTGGTCGCATCGAACCAATACGACTGGAGCCGTCAGCCGGGGCAGCGTTGGTTCCTTAGCGCAGCCAAAGCGCGGGGTGTGGAACAATTCATAGCGCTGGTTTACAGCGCGCCCACCAACTTCACGCGTAACGGCCATGTTTATTGCAAAGACGGCCTCGGCACGTCGAATCTCAAGCCCGGTTACGAAGCCCCGTTTGCCGCGTACATGGCCGATGTGCTCGCGCATTTCAAAACCAACGCCGTGGAATCGGAGCGCGTCGCCTTCGATTATTTGATGCCGGTGAACGAACCGTTCTGGGAGTGGAACGGCCGCACGCAGGAAGGCTCGCGGTATTCGAACGAAGACATCATACGGCTGACGCGCGCGTTGCGATCGGCGCTGGATGAGCGCGGGCTCGAAACCGAAATCGTCCTCGCCGAGGCGGGCGATCTGCCCGGGCTTTACGCCGTGCGCCAGGACATCAGCGTCAAATACGGCGCGACCTACGGCAATTACCTTCGCGCGTTTGAGGGCATCACCAATCTGATCGCGCGCAACCTGTCGGCGCACTCGTATTTCACAGATTTTCCGGCGAACGATCCTGCGCACGACCTGGTGGGCGTTCGGCGCGAGTTGCGCCGGCATCTGGATGCGCAGCCACACTGGCGCTTCTGGCAAAGCGAGTATTGCATCCTCGGACCGGGCGGCCCCAGGCGCGATCTTACCATGAGATCGGCACTCGACGTGGCGCGTGTCATTTGGGCCGACCTTACCATCGCCAATGCGGCGGCGTGGCATTGGTGGCTGTCGATTTCCGAATCGGATTACAAGGACGGCCTGCTGTACACGGATTTTCTGAAGCGTGGCGACCGGGAGACCCTTTACACGTCAAAAATTCTCTGGACGCTTGGCCACTGGAGCCGGTTCGTTCGGCCCGGGTGGAAGCGCGTCGAACTGGCAGGCTTCGATGACGTGCATGGATTGATGGCATCTGCATTCGTCGATCCGGATGCGAACTCCGTGGCGATGGTTTTTGTGAATCATTCCGCGAAAGAGCGGCGTGTGAAACCGGGTGTAAAGAACCTCGACACGAATCGCAGCGTGACTTCCTGGTCGCGGTGGATCACATCCGACGATCCGGCGCACAACCTGGCGCCGCTCCCGGCGATTGCCCCTGAAGGGGAATGCTTCATTCCTGCGAAGTCAGTCATCACCCTCATCGCGTCCATCCGGAGAAGCTGAACGCTGCACAAGTTTGACCTCGGCCCGCTCGCGCCTGGCCTGATTTGAATCCGAATGCCGAAACAGCAGGTGCGCGGACGTTGCGGTCCGCGTGGCGCAGTGCGGCCGTCCTCGGGCACAGCGACCTCCGCCTGCCAAGCCGTACATTTTCAATCACACTGTGTGCCGCGTGGCCGGGGACGGCCACACTCCGTCATTGCGAAAACCCGCTTCGGAGTTCGGGTTGAAGTCATTC
>CAMLLE010000420.1 GCA_946480555.1 uncultured Verrucomicrobia subdivision 3 bacterium | reverse complement strand
GCGATCTCCTTGCCGCCGCTCTCGACCTTTTCCTGGATCACATCCAGCAACCGATGGCGGTAATCGTCCGTGTATTTGCTCGGATCCCATTTCGAAGTCATTTTCTCAACGAGATCCTTGGCCATCGAAAGTTCCCGTGCTCCCACCTCGGGGGCGCCAGGGATTTTCAGCTCGGTCGCATCCACGATCTCTTCCGCGAAGTGCATGAGCTCCAGCGCGAGCACATGCTTCTGCGGTTTGACGGCGGCCAGATGCTGGCGCGTCTTGATGACGACCTTGGCGATGCCCACCTTGCCGGTCTGTTTCAACGCTTCGCGCAACAACGCGTAAGCTTTTTCGCCACGTTTCTCCGGTTCGAGATAGTAGGGCTTGTCGAAGAAGATCGGGTTGATGTCGTCGAGATCGACGAAGTCCAGAATCTCCACGCTCTGGGTGGCTTCGATGTCGGCGCGCTTGAAGTCATCATCCTTCAACACCACGAACTTGCCTTTCTCGTATTCGTAGCCTTTGACGATTTCTTCCCAAGGCACTTCCTTCCCGTCGGCTTCCGCCACGCGTTTGTAGTTCACGGGGCTGAGATCGCTGCCGCGCAACAGGCGGAACTTCAGTTCCTCACGACGCGTAGCCGGGTAGAGTGCGATGGGAATGTTGATCAGGCTGAAACTGATCGAGCCTTTCCAGATGGCGCGCATACGGAGGCAATGTAATCCGGCGAGTGGATTGCGCGATTGGGGTGAAGTTGGGCTATTGCCGGGTGGGAAGTTTCCGGTTTTCGGTCTTCAGCGCGAACTGTGTGTTCTCCGCGAGGAAACTGACAAAACCCAGTAGCAGATTCGAAATTCGCATCCATAAAGGGGTCGGTCCCGCACATTTATCGCAGGCGCGGTGCGGGAGAGTCGGAGGGTTTGCAGGAGGGGTGGTCTGCGGTAGAACACAGCCATGCCAAGGCGGGCGTCCAAGGGCCATTTATCACGTCATGAATCGTGGCTGCGGACGGTTTCCTTGCCGGCGGGGCCAATCCAATACGATTACCAGGTGTGGAAAATGGAGATTGATCCCAGCCTCGGCAGGGTCTGTTCCCTCGGTTCCCAGGTGCGGAGCCTGACCTTGCCCAACGCTGGCGTGATCACGAACGATTTCGATCTGAATGGCCGGTTGCTGAGCACGGGATTGCTGGACAGCGATTCGGCGATTCTGAACCACCCCAAGGGAGACTAAAGTCGCCTGTGCCCCGCACGCACGCACGCTGTTTCCGTCAAGCACAGCGACCAGAGTCCCATATTCAGATTCTGATCCTGTGGTAAAACCAACGACATGA
Source organism: uncultured Verrucomicrobia subdivision 3 bacterium (assembly GCA_946480555.1). The sequence goes on along the minus strand of CAMLLE010000420.1, from coordinate 2,601 downwards.
ATTCTGACCGCTCGCTCCACCACCTCAAGGCCGCCCGGGTCGCAATCACCCGCCGCGGCGCGTCGATTCGTCGCGCCGCCTCGCGCCTCTTGTTCTTGCTGGTTTTGCTCGCCTGCCGCCCGAGTCACGCCCAGTTGCTCTACGCCGATTCGTTCCAATACCCGGATGGCCCCATCATCGGTGCGCCCGGATCGCCATGGATCAACAATTATCCGCCCGCCAACCAGGCCAACGTCATTGCCGGCCAGCTCTTTCTCACCCAAACCGAAGACGAATCGGTGCGCGTTGATTTCCCTTACGTCAATTCCGGCCAGCTTTACGCCCGCTTCCGCGTCACCTTCACCACGTTGCCGACGGGCGAGGGCAATTACTTTGCGTTCTTCCGCCAAAGTGGCGTGGATAACAACCGCGCCCGCATTTGGGCCACGACCAACGGCGCCGCGGCGGGCAAATTTCAACTCGGCGTCCGCAACGCCGGCGGTGCCCCGCTGTTCACCGTCCCGGCGGACCTGTCGCTCCACACAGCTTACACAGTGTTGCTTCGCTACAACGTCACGAATCACACCTGCACTCTCTGGATTGATCCCGTGACCGAAGCCGACGTCGTCCGGCGCGTGGACACCGGCACCAATAACATCGCCATCGGCATCCGGCATTTCGCCTTCCTCCAAACCGACACGTTCAACAACGGGCAAGGCATGGGCGAACTTTTTGTGGACGACTTGCGCATCGCCACCAGCTTCGCCGCCGCCATGGAAGTTCCCCGCATCAGTTCGCTCGCCCGCGCCAGCAACGGTCATGTCTCCCTCGCTGGCGTCAGTTTCCCGACCACCGATTACGTCGTCCTCGCCTGCACCGATCTTGCTGCGCCCACCTGGCAGGCCCTCCACACGAACACGGCCGCGGCGGACGGCACATTTTCTTTCACCGACATCACGGCCACCGGTCAGCCACAACGTTTCTACCGTCTGCAATCCCAGTAATTCCCTGAAAACCTCAACATCCCAAACATCATGAACACACCCGCTACTCCCCAACTCATCGAAGCGCCCGCCAATGTCCCCGGCGGTGTCCAATATCAGCACCTCGCCTATGTGGACGCCTACGACGCCGTCCTCAATTGCGATTACGCGTTCGTCGCTTACAAGGAAACCGACAGCAACGGCGACTGGCGCGTGCGCATCAAGTCCTCGCAAACTGCCGGCGCGGTCTTCGAGCCGGCCATGATGAAGAGCAACGCCCGCTCGACCGGCGCGCAAGGCAAGCCGTGGTTTCAATGGGGCTACAGCTTCGATCCGAGCGCCAGCGATCCGCGTTGCATCCAGTTCCGCGTTTACGTGGCAAACGGTCAGCCAGGCGAAATCGAAATCTTCGTCCAGCTCCGCAAGGCCGACGGCACGGCGGATGCGCCCAAGTCCGTGAAGTTTCCCTGGCCCGCGTGATTCGCCGCCATACCGCAACCGCCGCACATCGAGTTCATGGCCACGACCATTGATCATCTCCGCGTGGATCATCGCATCACCGTGGTCCGCGATTTCGTGGATGCGGCGGGAACGAAGATGCGCGCCGGCGACTCCGGCGTGTTGACGAAAATCGCGTTGGATCAGATCCGCATGGAAATCGTCCTCGAGATCACGCGTTCTTCCGGAACGGTAAAGCTGGTATTTCCATTGGCCGCGAAAACCGGCCCGCGCAACGGCCACATGCGCGAGTATTTTGAAGTGGGCGATGACATCACGCCGCCGCGCGTCATCCCGGCGTTTCACGACCCGTCGAAGCGCCAGATGATCATTCCGCCGCCGGTGAAGGATCCCGCGCCGATCAACGGCACGGCTTGGGCGCGGGCCGCGCAAAGCACCGATGGCCCGGACCGGCTCGAAGCCGTCGAAAAGGAAATGCTCGCGGCGATCGATCACATCGGCGTGGCGGGTTCGATCGCTGAAATCTATGCCGAACGGATGCGGGCGTTCCAACGCGCCGGTGACGAACCCCGCGCCATTGCGGCGTTCAAGCTCGCGATGCAATGGATGCGCAGCTACGCCGGTTCTGCCACCAGTGGCGGCGAAGGCGCGGCGCTTTCCTACGAGTGTGACCAGTTCCGTGCCGCGCTCGCCCGTGAATTCGGTTACGACCCGACCGATGACGGCCACCCGCCTGAATCCTATTGTCGCCTGCCATGAACCTTCTGCTCCCCATTCTCGCCATGATCGGCACGGCGCTCGCCACGCTGACGGCGCTCGTGTTTTGCATGGCGATGGGCGCGAATTCCACACCGGCCCAACTGCGCGCCTTGAAACTCGGGATGGCCGGACTCACGTTGCTCGGCGTCGCGGGCGTCGTCGTGGGCATCATCCTGATCCGTGCCGGCGAACCGAACTGGGCGGCGGTGGCCGCGGCTGCACCGACGGTCATTTTCGCAATCATCCTTGGCATCGCCCTGATCAAATGAGTCCCTCGGCACTGCCACAAATCGTCGGCAGCCTCTGCGCCGGGCTCGCCATGATCGTCTTCCTGCTCCCGCTGCAAAATCTGCTGTGGGATTACGCCGGCAAGCTCGTCAACAACGACGCATGGACCGCCCCCGCGCTCTGCATCCTGATC
>CAMLLE010000419.1 GCA_946480555.1 uncultured Verrucomicrobia subdivision 3 bacterium | reverse complement strand
GTGGTGACGATCGCCATCATCACCATGATCGAGAAGAGCGCAGGTTCGATGACGCCCTTCTGCAGGCCGATGTTGATGATGATGAGTTCCATCAGGCCGCGCGCATTCATCAACGCTCCCACCGCCATCGCCGTGCGGTTGTCTTCACCGTTCAACCGCGCCGCAGCCCAGCAGGCGACGCCCTTTCCAAACACCGAGGCGGCGAGCACCGCGCAAGCGATCATCAACAACTGCCAGTTGTTCACCATGTCGAGCCGTGTGTTCAGGCCGGAGTAGGTGAAGAACATCGGCAGCAGGAAGACCACAGCAATGGGTTCCAGCTTGGCTTGAAGTTCCGTTGCCAGCTTCCCGCGGGGAATGGCCGTGCCCAGAAGGAAGCCGCCGAAGACAGCGTGAATTCCCACCGCGTCCATCGCCCAAGCTCCGAGGCAGAACAACATCAGCACAATTCCCAAAGTCGTCGGTGAAATGGAACCTTCGCGTTCCACTCGCCGCGCCAACGGCTGCAGCAGCTTGCGGCCGGCGAAGATCATCAACGCAGCGTAGGCCAGGCCGCCGCCCACAGCCTTGATCACGATCGAAACATCCATCGCGCCGTTCGGCAGCTTCTGGAAGCTGGCGATCACCAGCGCGAGGACGCACCACGCGGCGGCGTCATCGATGGCTCCGGCCGCCAGCGCAAGTGTTCCCAGCGAAGTTCCCGTGATCCCGCGTTCATAGATGATTCGCGCGAGCATGGGAAACGCCGTGATCGCTATGGCCGCACCCATGAACAAAATCGCTTCAAAGAGATTGGCCTTCGCGGAGAAAAGCCCCGGCACCTTGATCAACCAGGGCGTGAGTGCAGCCGCACACAGGAAGGGAACGATCATTCCAGCCAGGGAAACCGACGCCGCACTCCGTGCGCGGCTGCGGAATAATTCAGTTTTGAATTCGACGCCGACGAGGAACATATAGAGGCCGACTCCGAGCTGCGCGCCGACGTAAAGCGTCTTCAGCGATTCCGGCGGGAAAAGAGTCTTCTGCAGTTCGGGGAAGAACAGCCCGAACAGCGAGGGTCCGAGAAGCACGCCGGCGATCATTTCGCCCACGACCTGTGGCTGGCCAATCTTGCGGGCGAGCATCCCGACAAAACGGCAGACGCCGAGGATGACAAACATCTGCAAAAAGAAAGCGACGGACAGTTGTGCGCTGGTCATAGCCAAAATGGGTACGCCCGGACTGTTGCGAATGACATGGGGTGTCGCAAGGCAAAATCCTTGTTTCGAAGAAATGAATTCAATTTGACCTCCGCTGCCCTGCGCGCTTTCAGGCAGACGGAATAAATTCAGGCAAGGAGTTGTGAGAATTTTTCTCCGCAGCTGCTGTGAACCGCACCAAACGCACTGAAATTCGAGCGGATTCAGTCAGGAACGTTACTGGCACAATGGCTGCGATCAGACTGCGCATGGAATCAGAAAATGCAGTGATGGAGAGCGGAACGGCGGGAATGAAGGTGCTGGACGATCGGGCTGACAGCGCACCACTTCGAGTCTGGCTCGTGGACGACAGCGAGAACTTTCGCGTGCTGCTGGCCGCGATGTTGGAGGACGAGGGTGGTTTGCAGTGCGAACGCGAGTTCGGCAGCGCGGAAGCGGTGTTGCGGGCGCTCGAAACCGATGCGCCAGACGTCATTCTGCTCGATAACAGCATGCCCGGGATGGGAGGCAAAGCGGCGGTGCGGCCCATCCGCCAGCTCGCGCCGCACACGCGCATCCTGATGCTCACCACGTTTGCTGCGCCAGAAGTGCGCGCCGAAGTGTTGCGGGACGGGGCGTCGGATTTTTTGCTGAAGAGCTTTCAGATCAACGAAATTGCCGGACGGATTCGCGATTCGATGTCCAGGCCGGTGCCGGTTGTGACAGAAGCTCGTGCGGCGAACTTCAAAGCGGTCGAACGCCGCCCGGTGGGGGAGTCGCTGGCTGAGATGAATTCGCGCGGTGTGCAATCTGGCTGCGTTCACCGCACAACGGATGAGCCCGGTTTTCCGATCAGCCGATGGCTACGTGGAGTTTTCCGGTTTCTCCGGTTGAAGGGACGGATGCAATTTGGGGCAATCGCATACTCACCGTTCAAGGGGTGAAGACGTAATGGGTCACGGGAACAAGCCGCGGTTCTCAGTTGAGCCGTAGTTCCACAGGAGTCACTTGATGGCTTGCAGCAGTAAGCGGCTTCCGAAATAGATGCTCACGCGGGCGCCCGGCACTCCGGCGCGCCGTGCCAGCGCTTCCAGTTCGCGCACGCGAAAACCGCGTTTTACCGAAATCAATCCGTCCTGTTGAAAGTGCTTCGGAAAACGCGTGAACAGGAAGAGCACCCGCAACACCAGGTACAATCCGGCGTTGCGATGCAGATCGCTCAGGAAAATTCCGCGCTGCGCCACGCGCCACGCTTCGCGCAGATGCACCACCACTTCGTCGTCTGAGAAGTGATGCGTCATCTGCGATGCGATCGCGACATCGAAGCTCGCGTCGGGAAAGGGCAGGGCAAGGGCTGACCCGACAACATTTCGCCCGCCGGGGTTTAGCTTCAACGCCTCTGCATTGATGTCTAGGTTGGTGAACTCCCAATTCCAGCCGCGCTTCGCCGCCCAGCCTGTCAGCTTGCGTCCCAGCGAGCCGTCGCCTGCGCCGAGATCAAGAATTGTCAGACGCGAACAGGCCTCGCGACCGAGCATTCGGGGAAGCAATCGTTGGAAGGGTTCTTCAAAAATGAAAAGGCGATTGATGAAGTTGAGCGAGGCGTAGCCTTCCACCACTTCTGCCTGGGTGCGATCCGGAGAATCAAAATATTCAGCTTGCGTGGATCGCTGCGGGAAAAACATGCTCCCTGCTTTACGGAAACGATGATTGCCACTCAAGCCAAACCTGCCGCCCCGGTGCCTTTCTGGTGGAGATTTCTTAAACCCGTCCTTTCGGTCGTGATCGTGGCTGCGCTCGTCGGTTTCATCATGCGACACGCCGCGACGGCGCTTGAACGCGACCAAAGCCCGGCCGGTTTCGTCAGAGGGATGGTTCAAGGAGCGTTGATGCCCTGTGCGCTGCCGAACCTGCTCGTGGGAACGGATGTCTCGATCTACAACGAGAACAACACGGGCGTGCGTTACAAGCTGGGTTACACCTGTGGCGTGAACGCCTGCGGCGCGATCTTCTTCGGATTCATGTTCGTGCGATTGAACCGCTGGCGCAAACGGGCGAAGAGCTCGGACTGAGAACATCGTTTAGCGACGAATAGGGGCAAAGCATCGTGCTCGTCCTCGTCCTCGTAGTCCGCGATTGGGGTTTTCGAAACGAGGACAAGGACCAGGCCGGTAATCGGATGCGCCCGCATTGGGCCAGACCCGAACAAGTGCTGCGGCGGATTGGTCGCTTGCCAAGGAGGAACCTTGCTCCTAACTTGCGCGCGCTTATGGAAAAAGTTGTTGTCATCGGCACGGGCTGCGCGGGCTTGACCGCCGCTCTTTACACGGCTCGCGCCAACCTGAAACCCCTTGTGCTCACCGGCCGCCAGCCCGGCGGATTGCTCACCACGACGAGCACGGTTGAGAATTTCCCTGGATTTCCTGAAGGCATCGATGGCTACGAGTTGATGACCCGCATGCAGAAACAGGCCGAACGCTTCGGCGCGCGTGTCCAATTCGGCACGCTGGAAAATGTCGATCTCAGCCAGCGACCATTCCTGCTGACCATCGATGGCGAAACGGTTCAGACCCAGACCCTGATCATCGCAACCGGCGCCGGACACCGCCATCTTGGACTCGAAAGCGAACACAAGCTGGAGAACAAAGGCGTGACGTACTGCGCCACCTGCGACGGCGCGCTGCCAATTTTCCGCAACCAGCCGCTTGTAGTCGTTGGAGAAGCACAGGCCGTTCGGCTTGAACGGCTCGTCC
>CAMLLE010000418.1 GCA_946480555.1 uncultured Verrucomicrobia subdivision 3 bacterium | reverse complement strand
CCACGCCCGCGACCGCCGAATCAATGTCCAGCCAGCGCGTGTAGTTCGTCACCGCGCCTTCGGGCAGCGCGAACTCGAAGTTCAGATCGCCGAGCGTCTGATACGAGGCATCGTAAGGCGCGGGCCCGTTGAAGTTGGCATTCGCAAAACGCTCCGCTTCGGCGTATTTGCCCTCGCGAATCAAGCGCCGGAGTTCCGGCAGATTCTTGTAGGCTTCCTTTCGATCCGCATCCGGCTGCGGTCCGCCGCTCCAGACCGTGATGTCGTTCAGTTGCAGGCGTTCCTTGTCCGGCTTGCCGAAGATCATCGCCCCCAGCCGACCGTTACCGACCGGCAGCGCCTGTTCCCATCTCGCGGCTGGCTTGTCATACCAGAGCACATCCGGGTGTTGTGGGACGGCGATTGCGTCGCAAAGGGTGACAAACAGCGCGAGTCCGACTGGAATTCCAAACCTGAGTTTCATTGTCTGATAAGAGCTCTAAACGCGACCGGGCTCCGGCGTTTTCGGAGAAAAGGTGGACCGCCGTGCCGCCCGTGCGTCTGAGTATCATGCGAAATCCAGCAGCCGTTCACCTCAAAAATTTCAGGACCAGAAATCCGCGGCAAACCGCGGTGTTGAGCGTCCTGCTACATGCTGGACAGCTCGCCGGTGATCTCCAACTCGGACAGTGCAGGCAGCTGCCCATCCGGGGCGGCAGTAATCGAGACCCGTAGAAATCTTCCGCGCAGCGAACTGCCGGACATCACATCTGTTCGTTCTCTTGAAACGCTCGCGGTCAGGGTTTCGTCGGCAACGACTTTCCAACGGTTCTCGCCATCGTCGGACAACTCCAGCTTGTAACGCCAGTTGCCCTCGGCCGGAAACTTCAGTTTCGTTTTGCTGACATTCACGATGCGTTCCAAATCCACGCGCCACCACGCCGCCGTATCCCTGGCGTCCGCCTGCCAGAATGTGAGTGGATTGCCATCATTCGCCAGCTGCCCGCCGTGTCCCAGCGCTTCGCTGCTGGCTCGGGTGGGATTCTCGCGACCCAAGGTGACTTGCGAACCGGCTGTTTCATTGCCGGTGAACCGCGCATACGGCCGCGGCTTTACCGGCCGCGTCTGGCCAGCGATGAACTTGGGTTCGCCAAGCGATTTGATTTCAATGGTCGCATCTTTCAGACCTGGCGACGTGGCGCGAATGATCGTCTTGCCGGCGTGATACGAACGGAAGGACATGGCTGCCGTGCCCTCGCGGATCGTGATGTCGGAATCAGGAGCAAACGTGATGCTCGGGCCGGTCGGAAATTCACCCGGGCCGGATTCAATGGCCAGCGTCACGGGCGGGCAGTTGTTCAACGTTTTCCCGTGTTTGTCCACGACGGTGACGATGATCTGCGCGTCGTCCGTGCCGTCCACCGAACGCAGGGTCGTTTTGTCCGCGGTGAGCTTCAGCGCGGCGGGCACGCCGTTCGTTGGCCATGCGGACGGCGGAACGTTCGCGTATGCGTTGCGATACCAATACCACTGCCGCTTCGGCAGCCGGAAGTAATCTACAAAACCCATTCCGCCAAAGCGCCGCCCCGCGATGCTGCCGTGGTCGAACGCGCACCAGATCGCTTCGCCGCTGCGCCACGGCAGGTGCCACGAGCCACTGACGTTTCGATCCGCGCCAGGTGTGCCGGGCAGATCGCCCCAGCCGGGTTCGTACTTGCCGGGGCGGTCCGCCATCGTTGAACCGTATTCGCTCACAACGCTGGGGATTCCGGGATTCTGATATTCCAGCAGTCGCGCGCCGTCGCCGTTGTAACCGGCAATGTCGCCGAGCTTGTCAATGTTACCGCGCTGACAACCGCCAATGGCCGCAGGCCGCGTCGGATCAAGTTCGTGAGTGTAAGCAACAAGTTCCTTCAGGAACTTCCGCACCTTCGGCATCACGCGCGCGTCGCTGAAGAACGGTTCATTGCTCATGCTCCAGACGATGATGCTTGGGTGATTGCGGTGGATGCGGATCATCTCGCGCAACTGCTGCTTCACGCTCGCTTCGAAGCCAGATTCATCTGCGTCGTTCGTCGGATACGCGCTGGCGTTCCAGTGGCCATCGCCCTTGAAGCCGCCCGTGCCCCAGAACACGCCTTCCGACCAGAACAACATCCCGAGTTCGTCGCAGGCACGTGAGAACGCCGGTGCGTGCGGATAATGCGAGCCGCGGATGAAATCCATTCCGGCCTCCTTCACCATCTTCACGTCGCGGAAGAAGCCATTGTCCACCACGGCGTCGCCCCAGCCAGCGTGATCTTGATGCACGTTCGCGCCCTTGAAGTAGCGATGCCCGCCGTTCAGGAAGAAGCCTTGATCCGCCGTAAACTTGAACCAGCGGAAACCGAGTGGCGACGTGTAATCGTCCACGGGCTTGCCGTTTTCCAGAACGACAGTTTTCACCGTGTAGAGGTTCGGCGTCTCCGGAGACCAGAGTTTGGGTTTCGCAATCGGCGCGCTGGTCTGGTCACAGGTGTTCGTTGAATTGGCCCCGATCGTCTGCACCGATTCCATCTTTGCGACGGTCTTTCCGTTCGCGTCGAGCACCAGCGTTTTCACGGTGGTGGCCTTGGCCGCGCCAGATGCGTTCACTACTTCCGTTTTCACGTTGACCGTGGCGGACTCCTTCGACACCTGCGGTGTGGTGACGAACGTGCCATACCACGCGACGTGCAGCGGCGCGGTGACGACGAGGCGCACATTGCGATAGATACCGCCGCTGAAGTGATGTTCACCTGCGCGCGGTGCGAGTTGCGCATTCCAAAGATTGTTTACACGCACGGCCAACACGTTGGCGCCGGGCTTCACCGCGTCCGTGATGTCGAAGCTGAAGCCCGTATAACCGCCGCGATGTTCGCCCACGCGTTTGCCGTTCACGAACACTTCGGCGACCTGAAACACACCGTCGAACTCCACATTGATCCGTTTGCCGGTCCATTCCGCCGGAGCATCGAACGCCTTTCGATACCAGCCGTAGCCCACGTAGAACATGTCGTTGGCCGCGAAATACGGCAGCGAAAACGAGTGCGGCAAATTCGCGTCGTTCCAGTTCGCGTCATTGAATTCCGTGGCCTCCGCGCCAGCCACATCTCCAAGCTGAAACTTCCACTCGCGATTGAAGTTGATGCTCTCGCGCAACTTTTCTGATGCCACAGCCAGATGACCGGCAGCCAGCAAACCCAAACCGCAAATGAGCAGTTGTTTCATGATTCACGACTAAAACGGTTGTCTCCGGGCTTTCCACTTTCGTTTCCGTATCGCAGCGAATCACGGATACACGAGCCGGTAGAACATGCTGTCGATGGTGGTGGGAAGGAACAGCGCGTTGGTGGCATTGGCGCCGGGCACCTCGATCCAGTTCGTGCCGGCCAGGTTGGTATTCATCAGCAGCCGCCAGCCGGTGTGATCAGCGGGCCAGTTCAACTGGAGTTGGTTGCCGCTGAAGCCAACCGTCACATTGGCCGGTGCCAGCGACACGGTCCGGGCGGTGACCTGCGTGGAATTCGTGGCGCCGCCGTCGTTGACCGCGGTGACGACGTAATAATACATCGTGCCGCTGCTCAATCCGGTGTCGCTGAAGTTCGTCTGTGTCAGCGGCACGGAAATCGTCGTGTAAGGCCCGCCATTCACCGTGGAGCGCTTCACGTAATAGTTGGTGGCGCCGTTGGCCGGCGACCAGGTGAGATCAATTTGATTCGCCGAAACCGGGGTGGCGACGACGTTCGTCGGTGCGGACGGTTGCACCGGATAACTTGCGACCAGCGCGGCGATTTCCGCTGCACTCAACGCGCCACTGTAGATGCGGAAATCGTCCACGCGACCGTTGAGATACGGGTCGTTCCATTGCGATTTGCCGATGTAGAGTGTGTTCAGGGTGCCCAATTGGGATGGGGTGATGGTGATGGTGTTCTGCCCGAC
>CAMLLE010000417.1 GCA_946480555.1 uncultured Verrucomicrobia subdivision 3 bacterium | reverse complement strand
ACGTCGTCGGCGACAATCGCACGATGTCAGAGGAGGCGCATGTCAAAGGTGAAGCGCCCCGGCACCGGATCATCGGAAAAGTCATGCTATGGAAAAATTTATTCGTATCGTCCTCATCGCCGCGCTGATCGGCGCAGGATTCTTCGTGTGGTGGCATTTCTTCCCCAGTCCGGAACGCGCAATCAAATCGCGGCTGAATGATCTGGCCGAGACGATTTCGTTCGGCCCTTCGGACCAAGGCATTTCGCGGATGCTGGCGGCCGACAAGGTGGGCGGATTTTTCATGCTGGAAGTGGAATTGACGATCGATGTACCCGGGTATCGCGCGCGGCAGACGATCAATTCCCGCACAGAAATCCGCCAGGGCCTGCTCGGCGCGCAACAAAACTTCAACAGCGTGAACGTTGAATTCCTGGACATCAACGTCACGGTCGATCCCGGCGGCACCAGCGCAGTCGCGAACCTGACGCTCGATCTGCACATCCGTGGGGAACGTGCTGTCCTGCAAGAACTGAACGTCACATTCCAGCTGGTTGAAGGCAAATGGCTGATTTCAAAAGTGGAAACGGTCCAGACGCTTTCCCGGCATTTGCCGACGGAACCGCTGTTCGCCTCGACACGATGACTCCGGATGCTGTTGCCTACCTCAGCAAAACCGATCGGCAGCTCGGAAAACTGATTGCCCGGGTCGGACCCTGCACACTGAAACCGAAGACGCGGCGCAGTCCGTTCGAAGCGCTCGTCAGCGCCGTGGTACATCAACAACTCAATGGCACGGCAGCCATGACGATTCTGAAACGGGTGCTGGCGTTGTATCCCGGCAAGCGCTTCCCCACTCCGGCCGACATTCTATCCACGCCGGAGGAGAAACTGCGCGCAGCTGGATTGTCCCGCGCGAAACTTGCGTCGATCCGCGACCTGTCCGCAAAAGCGATGGAAGGCGTGGTTCCGGCCTCCGCCGCGATTCGGAAGATGTCCGAAGCTGAAATCCTCGAACGCCTTACGACCGTCCGCGGCATCGGGCCATGGACGGTGGAGATGCTTCTGATTTTCACCCTGGGCCGGACGGATGTTTTGCCGGTAACCGATTACGGCGTGCGAAAAGGCTTCTCACTGGCGTACGGCTGGAAGGAACTGCCGCGGCCGAAAGAGTTGCTGGAATTTGGCGAACGCTGGAAACCGCATCGCAGCACAGCTGCGTGGTACCTGTGGCGCGCATTGGAACTGTAGGGTGGCGCGCGCCATCGGGCGCGGTCGCACGTTTACGTGTTCTGACCCGCAAGGTCACCGCGGACGCAGCAGTCCCGGAGGGACGGAGGCCGGTAGCCACGGATGGAGCAAAGCGAAACCCGTGGGTGCATGGGAATGGTTTCCCGCCCCGGAGCGGGCGGCGGAGTCCATCGCCCACTTCGGGGCGAGACAATGTTTCAACGACTTCCCACGGGTTCCGCTTCGCTCCACCCGTGGCTACCCGCCAACCACTCCTTCGGAGTTCACCGGAACTCTGCACCGGTATATTGACCGGCGGTCTCAATTGCACCTGCCCTATCCCCGCATTGACTCGCGCACCTCGAACAGTTGAACTGCGTCATGCCTGCAAACGAATTGAAGATTGAAAAACTGGTGTCCGGCAATGGCGCACAACCCAGCCGCGGCCAGACCGTCACCGTCCATTACACCGGCACATTCACCACCGGCCAGAAGTTCGACAGCTCGGTGGATCGCGACGAGCCCTTCGCTTTCGTGCTGGGAATGGGCCAGGTGATCGCCGGCTGGGATCAGGGTGTCGCTACGATGCGCGTTGGCGACAAAGTGCGCATGACGATTCCGCCGGAACTGGCTTATGGCCGTGAAGGTTATCCCGGCGCGATTCCGCCGAACTCCACGCTCATCTTCGAAGTGGAACTCTTGAAGGTCGATTAATCGCTGGGGCGATGGGTCCGAGACACCGCGGAGTTCTGCTTTGAAGACAAACCGCGGCGCGCTCGGAAAGGCCCGCCCACCCTGGCGCATTACCCGAGTTACCTGGCTCGCGCGCGAGCCGGTTCCACCGTCACATTCTGAAGCAGAATCGAACCGGAGTTCGTCAGCACATCCGCACCTTCCACGCCCCGGAAGCTTGACTTCAGGATTCGGACGTTCTCGATGATCGAATTCGTCGTGCCGACGATCCACAATGCCCGTGGACTGGAAGCGGCGGTGACGTTCTCCATCTGGACATTACGGATCACCGGCGGAAACTCGCCACCGTAAACGCGACCGTAAACCAGATCGATCGTCAGCACGGAATGCGCGACGCGTCCGACCCGCACGTTGCGGAAGAAGATGTTTTCGATGCCGCCGCCGCGTTCTGCATTCGTCTTCAGACGCAGCGCACGATCCAGGTTTGGACTGTCCATCTCACAGTTCTCGGCGAACACATTCCGGACGCCGCCGGATACCTCGCTGCCCAGCACCACGCCGCCGTGCCCGTCCTTCATTTTGCAATTTCGGATCACGATGTTCTCCGACGGCACATTCACCCGCCGGCCGTCGGCATTCTTGCCGGACTTGATCGCGATGCAATCGTCGCCCGTGTCGAACAGGCAGTTCTCGATCAGGACATCGCGGCTGCTATCGGGATTGCAGCCGTCGTTGTTCGGGCCATGGCTGATCACCTTCACTCCGCGCACGGTAACATTCGTGCACAGCACTGGATTGATCACCCACATCGGCGAGTTCGTAATCAGCACGCCCTCGATCAAGACGTTGCGGCAGCGGAAAGGTTGAATGAAATTCGGCCGCAACAAATGTCCTTCGCCAAAGACGCGCTGCTCAACGGGAGTGCCCTCCTCAGCGTAGGTGCGCAGCATCCGATGCGTCGGTGGCGCGTTCGTTTCGCGATTTCGCAGAACCAGCGCCCACCAGGTTTCCCATGAGCCTGATCCATCAAGCGTGCCCTGGCCGGTGACCGCGATGTTCTCCTGCTCGAATGCGTAGATCGGCGGCGAATAGTTCATGCACTCAACACCTTCGATGCGCGTGCGCACCACGGGAAGAAATCTCGCTGGATCGGGACTGAACTTGAGCGTGGTGCCCTCGGCGACGTGCAGATTCACGCCGCTCTTCAAACGAATGGCTCCGCTCAGAAACGTTCCGCCGGAAATCAACACCCGTCCGCCGCCCGCTGAATGGCACGCGGCAATCGCCTTGCGGATCGCTTCAGTGCAATCGGTCGTTCCATCCGCCTTGGCGCCGAAATCCGTTATCGGGAAGTCGCGGGCAGGGAATTGCGGGGCCTGGATGCGGGCGAGGATCTCAGGAACGGAATGCCATCCGACCGATTCTGCTGCGATGCTCACGCTCGTGAAAAGGCAGAGCGCCAGAATCGTGAGACCACTGTCCAGAAGCTTGAAACTTTTTCTTCGGTTGAAAACGTCTTTCATGGGATGACAAGGAAGAAGGTAGTGGCTTCATCCCATACGGTAAACCGATTGACTCTGCACAATGCACGGAGATTTCTGCATTCGCCGGTTGTGGATTACTGTACCTCGCCGGCCAACCGGGATGTTCAATCATGATCAAGACGAAGTCAGTTCATTCGGAGATCGATCGCGCCAATGACGGACTGCGAATCCTCGCCACTCGCCTGCGCGGACGCGGACTGCCAAGGAATCGCTACGATGTCTGGATGGCCAACCTTGGTCCGAGCGAGCATTTGCTCCGTCGTTTTTTGCGCCGAACCATCAGCTGGAAACGTTTCAGCCAGGCGTATCGGAAGGAATTGTTCGACAGCGCGGCATTTGAGCGGCGCAACCTAACGATTCGGAATCACGGCCAGAAGTTCACGCTGCGCTTGATCCAGGAGCTGGCGCGGCACCAGAACGTGACGCTGCTTTGCCACTGTGCTGAAGATGAGGAGCATTGCCATCGGCATCTGCTCAAGGCCATTCTCGACCGT
>CAMLLE010000416.1 GCA_946480555.1 uncultured Verrucomicrobia subdivision 3 bacterium | reverse complement strand
GCACGCCGGTCCCAGACGTGCAGGTGTCTCTCTACCGCTATTGGACCGGTGGCGATGAAATGCGAGCTGCGAGCGGGGATAATCCAGAGTTCCGGTCGGCGGAGACGCGCACGGACGCAGAAGGCAAATGGGTCGCGCGCGGATTGCCGGTTGAATTGCTGCATCGCATCGGATTCAACGTGCAGCACGACGATTTCACGCGCACCAACGTTCACATTCAGGCGGGCGTAATGGAGAAGGAACTTCGCGCAAAAACGTTCGAACTGGCTTTGCGGCGCGGACTGCACGTGTTGGGCCGGGTTGAAGATGCGGAAGCCAATCCAGTCTCCGGTGCGAAGGTTTTCGCGGGACGGCGCTTCTGGAATGATCGCCAGGAAACGCAGACGGATTCGAATGGCACATTCCAGTTTCGGAAGCTTGCTGCAGGCGAAACTCTGTTTTCGGTGATGGCCGAGGATTTCGAAGCAGTCTCAAAGTCTGTGAACGTTCAACCGCGCAGTTCCGAAATCTTATTCACGTTGAAGTCCGGCAAAGCGATGCGCGCCTTGGTTCAGAACGAATCGAAGGAACCCATCGTGGGTGCACGGTTTTGGTTGGACGCGAATTTCAATGGGCAGGAAGGGTTCGATTTCGAGGGGCGAACCGGCGCGGATGGACGCTTCGAATGGAAAGGAGCTCCGTCGGGATCGCTTCAATTTACGGTTTCGGCTGACGGGTATGAAAGCCGCCGCGATGTCCGTTTGGCGCCGGACACGGAAAATGTCGTCACGCTGCGTCGCGAGCGGGAAATTCATGGACTGGTGCTGGATTCCGCTTCGGAGCAGCCTGTCACGCGCTTCACTGTTCGCACGGGCACGGCCAGTCCTGGAGGCAACTCGGTCCATGGTGTCGTTCGCGATGAAGAGTTTGCAGCCGAAGACGGACGATTCGTGGCCAAGTGCAACGAATCATCGGAAAACGCCGTGCTGGTGAAGTCGGATGGCTATGCCGACAAAGTGCAATTGCTTCCCAAGCCGGCTGGCGGCGTTTGCGAAATGGTGGTGCGGCTGAAGAAAACGGGAACGCTGGAAGGAATCGTTGTGTTGCCGAGCGGAAATCCTGCACCCGGTGTGACGGTGGCCATCATCGAAGAAGGCAACTGGGACCGGAGTGTTCAACTGCAGGCCGGCAGATTGACTTCGCATGGGGGAAACAAAATCGAGGTCACTGACGAGAACGGACGCTTCAAAATCGGCACGATTCCGGAAACGGGACGCGTGGTTGCCGCTGGAACGCCGGGGTTTGCAGCGGTTCCAATGGAACAGGTCGAAGCCTCGCGGAAGGTGGTCCTGCAGGAGTGGGGAAGAATTGAAGGTGTTTTGAAGGTCGCGGGCGCGCCAGGAGTTGGAGAAGAAGTTCTCTTCACGTTGCCCGTGCAGGGGCTTTCAATGGATTTCAACGGCTACAAAGCGACAGCGGACAGGGAAGGAAAATTCGCCATTGAAAACGTCCCGCCGGGGAGCGGGCAGATGGTTCGATTGATCAAAGCTTCCGAGCGCGAATGGATGCACAGCCATCAAACGCCCGTAACCGTGGAATCCGGGAAGACCACTTTCATCACGCTGGGTGATTCCGGAGCTACGATTACCGCGAGCGTGCAATTGCAGGTGGCGCCACCCACGAATGGAACATTCTCGATTCGCGGAATGCTGGCGACCTCGCGGCCTCCGATGCCCAGGTTCAATTCACCGGAAGAGACACGGGCCTATATCAATTCCGCGGCGTGGAGAGAGATCACGCGAAACATGCGCAACTATCAGTGCGTCGTAAAATCGGACGGCACGCTCGCGATCGATGGGGTGGTGCCCGGCAGCTACACGCTGAGCGTGGCCGCCACGGAGCAGCAACGGCAAGGTTTCGGTTACAACCCGCCGTTCGCAGAGGGTCGCCTGGACGTCACGGTTCCTGAAAACGTGGTCCCAAATTCCTCGATCTACGTTGGCGAAATCGTTCTAAAACCGCGGCAATCTGAATCGGTGCCTGGGCATTTCTAATTCGCACCCATGCCAATACGCCGCTCAATAATCCTTGGAACGGTCGCCGTCTTCGCAGGCCTGATTCTGCTCTTTTGGTTGGGTGACGATCTCGCGGCGGTTCTATCGCGCGAACCCAAAGCTCCGGAAGCGGCGCTACAAACGCTCGAACCGGATTCTCCGCAGTCAAAACCTGCGAAGCCGCCGAACCTCGCGCATTTGCCGGATTTCCTGATTCCGATTCCACTGACGAATGTTTTGATCGCCGCCGAAAATCGTTCGTTCCTCACCGAAGAAGCGTATTCCAAGATGCCGCGTGGTGAGAAAGTGCTGGGAAGCATTCCGTTCCGGATCGATGGCCTGCTGCAGCTTCAAGGAATTGCGTCGCAGGATCGGCAGCGGCAATACCGATTCGAAATCTCCGTTCCCGTTGCAGATGGCGGAATCATCGCGACGAACGTGCGAAGCGTTCATCTGCTGGGCGCGACGCGTTACGAGGAAACGCCGGATGAGCGAGTTGCCGACGTCGTCTGGCGATACACAGATGGGACGACGCGGCGAGTTCCGCTTACGTATCTGCGCGAGATTCGAAACTGGATGCGGCAACCCTATGAACAACCCGCGCGTTTGAGTCACCCGTTTTCCAAAGCCGTTTGGTCAGAACAATCGGATCAATCCGGACGCTGGCGACGGCTCTATCGCGTGACATTGCCGAATCCGGAACCAACAAAAGCAATTCAGAATCTGGAACTGGTGAGCGCGCGGCGGGCGGGAACATTGTTCGCGCTCGCGCTGACGCTCGATTCGTATCCGCCCGGCGCGCGGTTGGACGATTCGCCGGATTGCGAGCCGACCGATTCGGAAATCGCGCGGCAGATCGCGATTGTCATTCAATCCACGGATGGCCTGCCGCTCCCGGGTGCGCTCGTCCAAGGCAGCGCCAAGCGTGCTTACGATTCCTCGCCTGTGCCTCAAGCGAACGTCATCACAGACGAGCATGGCGTCGCAATTGTCTCCTATCCGCCGGGCCAGTTGTATGACTTTCAGATCGTGGCGGCACACGATGGTTTTGGTTCGCGCAGCGTGTTGTGGCAGCCGCTGGCGGGAGATCAGATTCCGGAACGATATGTTCTGAAACTGGGCGAAGGTTTTCGAATCGGCGGCCGCGTGGTGGATTCAACTGGGTCGCCTATTCCGGGCGTTCGGTTTAGCTTTGGTTTGCCTTTCAATTCACGCGAGCATCGGGGCGAACGGGCGGCGTTGTTGATCAAACCAATTCTCACCGATGCTGCTGGAATGTGGAACGCTGTTGGGATTCCGAAAACTCTTATCAGTGGCGTGACCTTGCTCGCTGAGCATCGTGATTTTATTTCGACACCTTTCACTCCATCTCCGGCGGACCTGATCGCAATGCGCGAGGGCAGATTCGAAATCATTCTCCGGCGTGGAGTGCCAGTGCGGGGATACGTGGTTGATGAGTTCAACCGGCCTATGAAGAACACCGTTGTCCAGGTGGCGGCAAGCAATTCTGCGAATACGCACACGGACGAGGCTGGCGCTTTCAAGTTTGAAAAAATCGCCGTGGGTGAAGGGGTGTTTACGGTGCAGCCGCCTGATCGCGCGGCTGAAGTCAGGCATTTCCAAGTGCGCGCTGGCATGGCGGAGATCGTGATTCGCCTGAAGGCGCCATTGTCCACTCATGGCCGCGTGCAAAACGGATCGGGCGAGCCAATAGCCGAAGCGAACGTGGCTCGTGTGCGGTACGACCACAACGCCGCCGGTGAGGACGCAACAACCGGCGCGGATGGGAAATTTCAAATCGATGGCGCGGCACGAGGCGGCACCTACTACCGCGTTTCAGCCGCTGGATTTCAGACCAAGCAGGTTCTGTTGTTTCCCAATCGCGAGAACGTGGTGACCTTGCGGCGCACA
>CAMLLE010000415.1 GCA_946480555.1 uncultured Verrucomicrobia subdivision 3 bacterium | reverse complement strand
GCCATCGGCCTGGAGCGCTTTGTACTGGAAGAGTGGCATTGTTATTCCCCTTGAAGCTCCGAGCACCCATCCGCCCATTGATGCACTTGAAGCTGCCAGTCAGCATTGCGCCGTTGATGTGTTCGGAAAACTCCGAAGGAGTGACCGGCAGGCAGCCACGGGTGAAGCGCAGCGCAACCCGTGGTTGCGTCGAAATAGATTATTCCCGTCCCGATGCGGGCGGCGGATCCCGTCGCCCACTCCGGGGCGAAAAAAAGTTTGTCCGAATCCCACGGGTTGCGCTGCGCTTCACCCGTGGCTATTTGCCTCCGTCCCTCCGGGACGGCGAACATCGAACATTCAACGTTCAACTCCGAACGTTCAGTGAAGGTTGAGCGTTGAATGTTCAATGCTGGATGTTTCGACTCCCAATTCATCGCTCTTCCTTTCTCCCCAGCGCAAGACTCCCTGGCGTGGCTTCTGCCGCGGCGTCCATCGTGTCATTGTGCGTCGTGCGTGCGACTTCCTTCGCGGTCGTGACGCTCAACACTTCTTCAACCGTGGTGATGCCGGCAGCGACCAGGCGCCAGCCGTCTTCCGCCAGGGTCCTCATTCCACCTTTGCGCGCGGCGTCGCGAATTTGATCGGTGGAACCGCTCTTCAAAACCAGCTGGCGCACTTCATTGTCCACATCCATCCATTCAAAGATCGCGTGGCGGCCAAAGAAGCCGGTGTTGCGGCATTCGCGGCAGCCGATCGAGCGGTAAATCGTGGTTTCAACCGGAATCCCAAGCTGCACCTTGAAGGCCTGCGCAGTGGCGGAATCGTCCGGCTGTTTGCAATGGCGGCACAACACACGGACCAACCGTTGCGCCAGCACCGCTTCCAGCGAGGACGCGACGAGATACGGCTCCACGCCCATGTCCACGAGACGCGTCACCGCGCCGGGAGCGTCGTTGGTGTGCAGCGTGGAGAAAACCAAATGGCCGGTCAGCGAAGCTTGCACCGCGATCTGCGCCGTCTCTTGATCACGAATTTCACCGACGAGAATCACGTCCGGATCGTGACGCAGGATGGAGCGCAGGCCTTTGGCAAACGTCAGCCCGGCTTTCTCCGAAACTTGAATCTGGTTCACGCCTTTCAGCTGATACTCCACCGGATCTTCGATCGTGATGATCTTGCGTTCGGTGTCGTTGATCTCGTTCAGTGCCGTGTAAAGCGTGGAGGTTTTGCCGCTGCCGGTTGGGCCCGTCACGAGGATGATTCCGTGGGGCAGTTGCAACACGTGCTGGAAACAATCCAGCTCGCGTTTGTTCATGCCAATCTCGCGCAAGCCGCGCAGCGTTGAGTTCTGCCGCAAGAGACGCATCACCACCGCTTCGCCATGGAGCATCGGGATCACCGACACGCGGATGTCCACTTCAGCGTCCTCGACGCGAATCTTGATGCGTCCATCTTGTGGGAGCCGTTTCTCCGCAATGTTGAGGTGGCTGAGAATCTTGATGCGCGAAACGATGGCGGGTTGAAAGCGCTTCAACTGCGCCGGAACGGGAACTTCCTGCAGCACGCCGTCAATGCGGTAGCGAATGCGGAATTCATCTTCGAACGGTTCAAGGTGAATGTCCGACGCGCGCAGATCGATGGCGTCCTTCAACACCTGGTTGACGAAGCGGATGATCGACGCGTCTTCCGCGGCGTTGTCGAGGTCCGTGTCTTCGTCGTTCTCATCGAGAACTTCGAACCCCTTTTCTTCGCCAAGCGTGTCGATGGTATCCGCGCCGACGCCCAGGCGCTTCTTCATTTCGCGCTGGATGGCTTCGCTGGAAGCGAGCACTGGTTTGAGATTCAAACCCGTGAGCGACTTCAACGCGTCGAGTCCCTGGGTGGCAAAGAGCCGGCTGGTGGCGATGTGAACCACGCCATTCACCCGCTGCAACGGAAGCAGCTCCTCCTTCAGCAGGATGCGCGCGGGAAAAAGCGACAGCAACTGGCGGTCGGGCTGAACGTCTTCGAGCGTGGTGAAGTCGAGCCCATACTCCACCGCCAGCCAGCGGAGGACATCTTCCTCAAGCTTCACGGGCGTGCCGTGATTCTGGCGCAGCAGGAGATCGGCATCGCTCGCTGCGATCTGCCGGGCGGCGATCATTTTGTCGAGCAACGCGCGGAGGGCGGCGTCGGCTGGTGCAGTTGGGCTCATGGAAAATGGATTGCGGCGGCTCGAAAGCCGCCGCTGACAATTCAGAGTGGAGCCAGAATCACGTTATTCGAGCAAACCCTGGCTGACGGCGACGGCTTCCTGTTTCACGGAAAGCACTTCCTTCAGGCTGGCCTGCGCTTTGGCATGGGCTTCTTCACGGACCTTGCGGGCTTCGCGGAATTTCTGCAACGCCGTCTTCACTTGTTCGGCCGGAGCGTTGTTGTCGATCGCATTGCGGAGCGATTCCGCTTCCGGGCTGGGCTGACCCATGCGGCCAAATCCACGTCCGCCGCCAGGGCCGCCACCGGGACCGCGTCCGCCGCCCATGCGCATGCTGAAAACAGCCATCTGGGTTTCCATCACCTTCTGCGCCCGTTCCTGGATGACCTTCCATTCCGCGTCGTCAGTCACGCCCATGTCTTCGCGAAGTCGTTCCATGCGGCGCTGCTGGAATTCAGCCGGATCAAATTGACGCCCCTCGCGATTGCCGCGATTGCCACCACCCTGCCCGCCTCCCTGGTTGTTGTTCTGCGCCGAGGCGCCGAACGATCCGACGGTTAGCGCGAGTGCTGCGATTGCCAAAGCCTTGCTCAGTTTCATTTGTGCCACTCCTGTTGTTTTTCTGTATTGGTTGATTTTGCTGGCCGGACACTCGCCGGCACGAATCGTTTAATGCAGTCGCCGTGCCACTGCCTTTTCCGCGGGAAATCGGGGCCATTTTCGAGAAAACCGCGCAACCGCTGCTCACTCCCGAAAAACGCAGCGCAACTTTTGCGCGCGCAGCTTGGGTGGCCGCGCTTGAAAAGACCGAACGAAGGGGAGAATGGTTTCGGAAATTGTTGGGTCCCTGCTGCTCATGAATCACCGAACGGGGAGAATGGATCACGCAGTCCGAGAATTGACAAACTGCCGGGCGCTTCTCTCCGAGCGCGCCGCGATCAGGCAAGAACGAGACGGGCTACTCTTGATCGGAATTCTGCGCTCCGCCGTCTTCCGTGCCACCACGAGGAACGGCCGCGCGCGGTGCAAGCCTGGCGCGCAGCAGCTGTCCTTCGCGTTCGAGCAATTCCTCGGCTTCCAGCGAGAAGCGCGTCCATGGAATCGCTTCGAGCCGGCCGGCTTCAATCGGTTTGCCGGTCAGTTCGCAAATGCCGTAGGTGCCATCGCGAATGCGATCCAAGGCTTCGTCAATTTCATACAACGCCTCCTGTTCCGATGAGGCGCGGCTCAGCGCAATGTCGCGATCGAAGCTGTCCGTGGCAGCGTCCGCCATGTGCAGGCTGAACGCAGGCGTCTCCTCCCGGGCGTCCTGAACCAGATCGTCCTGCCGGCGGGTGAGATAATTACGCACCTGCAGCAAACGGTCGTGATACATCTTCCACTTCTGCGGAATGGCCCGAGTTTGAGGGCCGCGACTGAGGATTTCGTGAGTGGCCGCGGCTTTGCGTTGTGGTGCGCGCGCACGGCGGAGGGAGGCCCGGCGCCTGGCGGGTTGGGATCGGCGAGCCGGTTTGCGTTTTGATTTCGCAGGCATACAAAACACTGGCACAGCGCCGGTTCAAATCAATGGAACGAAGGGCGGGAGTTTTACCCGGTCAGCGTGTTGGCAAGTTTCAAGTTTCAAGTCTCGGAAAACCAACTGAGGCAGCAATCGCCGCATGTTTCCCTTCCACCGTTCGCCAACTGTCCTCAGCCGTCTCAGGAGCTGTACAGCCTCCCGCTTGAAAATCGAATCTAGAGCGGTTACCAGAAGAAATTTCCGACAACCGCGGAGACGCGGAGACGCGG
>CAMLLE010000414.1 GCA_946480555.1 uncultured Verrucomicrobia subdivision 3 bacterium | reverse complement strand
CGGTCGATGGCAAATATTCATCGTTGTGCTGAACTGGACTGCAATAGGTGCTCTCACCGTGCATTTCTGGAGATTGGTAAACCCTTCAGACACACCACGTTTCGTAAGTTCCGTAAAATTCCGGGGTTGACCAACCGTAGGTTATCGTCAAAGGTTTAGCTGTAAACCAACGGGCGCTCCGAAGCGTCTCACGGGAAATTGTATGATCTCAAACGAAAGACCTTCGCCCTTCGGCAACAGGCCCCCTTACGGCTCGCAAAAGCCTCCCGTCAATGAGGAGACATTGAAGACGGAACGGGTTCAGATTGAACGCAAGTTGTTTGTGTTCACCTTGAAAGAGAACCCGCGCGGTCGATTCCTTCGCATCACTGAGGATGTCGGCGGGCGACGCGATACCATTATCATCCCCGCACCGGGATTGGAAGATTTCAAAAAACTTCTGGACGAGATGGTCAAAGCTTCTGCTGAAACGCCACCCAAGGCGTAACAGGTTCCGCTATTGCGCGGGATTAGACGAGCGAGTCTCCCCCGGCTAAATCGCTTCTTTGGATTTTGCCCTTGCCTTGCGAGGCTTGACGCGTGGTGCGTCGCCCCAAAGGGTTTCGAGGTCGTACTTCTCGCGCACATCCTGCCGCATGACGTGGACTATTACATCGAAGTAATCCAGGACAACCCACGCCGTTTGCAGCGCGCCATCCACCGCGCGCGGCCGCAACTCGTGGTCTTCCCGCAGCTTGGCTGAAATCTCATCCACGATGGCGCGCAAGTGCGGCTCACTGCTGCCGGACGCGATCACAAAGTAATCGGTCACGGACGACAGCTCGCGAACATCGAGAATCACGATGTTTTCGGCCTTTTTGTTGTCCGCCAGTTCGCGGCAAAGCAGCGCCAGTTTTTTGGAATCCATGCGTGCCGGAAAATGCCCCACCAATGCTTAAAGATAAAGCCGATTGTTGCGAATTGCCTCCGACACCGCAGGTGGAACGAGGTGCGCCACTCCTTTGCCGGAACGCACTCGCGCGCGAATTTCGGATGCAGAAATACGAATGGGAAAACCTCGAAGGTAACGTCCTCGAAACGGTGCGGGAAACGGGACTTCCTGCTGCCCAGGGCGGGGAATTACAACAAACTCTGCCAGGCGGGCCAGTGCTTCCGCATCACGCCATTCCCCCAGTTTGCTGACGTGATCGCCGCCGATTAGATAGAACAACCCTGCCCTAGGAAATCGGCTGGCGTATTCCCGGAGCGTTTCAACTGTGTAGGAAACTCCGCCGCGGATAATTTCCTGTTCATCGATTTCAGCCCAGCTCAACCCTGCGAGCGCCAGTCGCAACATCTGCACGCGCTGAAAAGCAGGCGTGGGCTTCTCATCCGCTTTGAATGGTGACCTTGCCGCTGGAATGAAAACCAGCCGGTCCAGCTCCAGCTCTTCGCGGGCAGCATGTGCCACCAGCAGATGGCCTAGATGGACTGGATCAAATGAACCGCCAAACAATCCGATTCTCATGACGCCTTCATTTAACAACAGCGCCGGACACCGTTGAAGCGTTGTTCCGTCGTTTCAACGTAGAGCTGTTGCGGTGTTTGGGCCGGACGTCCCGCTGCGTTCTCGCACGAACAAGCCTGCGCCGCTTGCGCCCGTTCCAATTGCGCCTCGCCGGAAAGCTCCTTTAACAACGCCGTCGCCAGCGCGATCAGACTCACCACGTTCAGCGGTCGTGATTCCGCGATTGCGTAATCCGGCAGCCAAACCGGCGGCGATTCGCGCAGCTCCGCGACTTTGCGCCGCGCCAACAGAAGAATCCATTCGCGCACACTGAGCGCGACAATGATTGAAACCAGAATCAGAAACACCCCCGCAACCACGGCATCCAGACGCTGGTTGAATTGAACCGCTCGATTGTCTCGAACCGCTTTCTCCGCCTTCTGCACGGCGCCAGCTGAACCCGTCGTCTGTGCCGCTGCCAAAGCTGTTTCCAACTCCGGCAGCTTGGACTTCAAAAGGTCCGCTTGCGCCAGAAATCCGATGCGCGGATCTGAATGCCAGATTTTTTGCACGCCGGCGGTGAAGGTGACGGACAGCAGCCAGCACAAAGGAACGAGCGCGATCAACGCGAGCGCAGGTTTGCGCCGCGGCCCCTCAGAGGTCTTTGGCTGCAAGTTCATCTTCAACAGAATCGTCGTGCCCAAACACAGCGCGATGGCGGCGAGCATCTGGTTTGCGATTCCAAACAGCGGCCACAGTGAATTGATCCCGCCCAAAGGATCGCGCACGCCCTGAATCAGGAAATAACCCCACCCACATACCATGAGCATGCTGGCCACCACGTTGCCGCGGAGGCTCTTTGTGTCGCCGAGCGGCTTCCAAATTCCGCCGAGAAAATCTTGGAGAATGTAGCGGCCAACTCGCGTTCCGGCGTCGAGCGTGGTCAGGATGAACAACGCCTCGAACATGATTGCGAAGTGATACCAGAGATCGAGCCACCGCCCGTTGACGGCCTTGGAAAAGATGTTCGCCATGCCGACGGCCAAGGTCGCGGCCCCACCTGTGCGGCCGAACAACGTGTTTTCGCCGAGCTGTTGCGCCAGCGAATCCATTTGCGCGACCGTCACTGGAAAGCCGAAGCCATTCACCTTCGCAACTGTGGCCGCAGCTTCGCCCTTCAGATTCATGCTCAAGTAAACGCCCGGCTCCAACGTGCAAGCGGCAATGAGCGCCATGATGGCCACCAGCGATTCCAAACACATCGCGCCGTAGCCGATCGGCCGCGCGTAGCTTTCGCGCGTGATGATCTTGGGCGTCGTGCCGCTCGCGATGAGCGTGTGAAAGCCAGAGATGGCTCCGCACGCGATGGTGATGAAACAGAACGGAAACACCTTCCCCGCCACGACCGGTCCCGAGCCATCGATGAACTGTGTGATGGCCGGCATTTGCAGGTCGGGAAGAATCACGAGGATTCCGCCAGCCAATGCCAGGATGGTTCCCAGCTTCATGAACGTGCTGAGATAATCGCGCGGCGCGAGCAGCAGCCACACGGGCAGGACGCTCGCGGCCAGTCCGTAAGCGATCACTGACCACGCCAGTTTCATCTCCGACAAGCCGAGCGCCTTCGACCAATAAGCGCTTTCATGTACCAACTTGCCGCCCCACACCGCCGCCAGCAGCAGCACCACGCCGATGGCTGAAGCTTCCAGCACTTTTCCGATTCGGATGAACCGCAGATAACCGCCCATGAACAAGGCGATCGGAATCGTGGCAGCCACGGTGAAGATTCCCCACGGGCTTTCCGCCAGCGCCTTCACCACCACCAGCGCCAGCACGGCGAGCAGGATGACCATGATGGCGAGAATTGCTACCGAAGCGATCGCGCCCGCTGGCGTGTTCAACTCCTCTTTCACCATTTGCCCGAGCGACTTCCCATGGCGCCGCATGGACGCAAAAAGAATGACGAGATCCTGAACCGCGCCGCCGAGCACCACGCCGATGAGAATCCAAAGCGTTCCCGGCAAATAGCCGAACTGCGAAGCGAGCACGGGTCCAACCAACGGGCCAGGGCCGGAGATCGCCGCAAAGTGATGTCCGAACACGATCCACTTGTTCGTCTTCACGAAATCTTTGCCGTCATCGTGGACTTCGCAAGGCGTGGCGCGCCGGTCGTTCAGCATCAGCACGCGCGCCGCGATCCATTTGGAATAAAAGCGGTAGCCGATCGCGTAAGTGCAGAACGCCGCGATCAGGATGTAGGCGGAATTGATCCGTTCCCCGCGCTGCGTAGCAAGCGTCGCAAACGCCCACGCGCCGGCCAGCGTAATGGCAAACCAGAGAAGCGTGGACAAAAGTTTCTTCATGACGGCTGGAGGTTAATCACGAATGGGAACGAATTCACTCGAAGGAAGCATGGGAGTTTTCTCAGAGCCTGTCTGAAAAATACCGGAGCGCGGCTGTGTCGTCCTCGACCAGCCGC
>CAMLLE010000413.1 GCA_946480555.1 uncultured Verrucomicrobia subdivision 3 bacterium | reverse complement strand
CGAGTTGAGGGCGGATTTGTGAGCGAACTGCCACATGGCTACGGCACCGCCAAAGCGCTGCAACATGCATGGGAATCGGCCACTCGGGCAAAAAACCCCAGATGATTCATGGGTGGCTCGGAATTAACGAACCTAATTGGCTGTTTTGGGTTTGTTGCTAGCAATCTGCTGATTTGACGTAAGTGTCTTATTTGCAATAGGATTCGTTTCTTATTAGAATTTGACACAGTGGGGTGGGGTGCTAGTGTTTCAGGGCGATTGGTGTCTCACTACAACATTCACGTAGCCTCACCGTCTCGCAAAACATCGAATTTGAATTGATTACTCATGAGCGACTCATCGACGGCTGCATCGTCTTCAGGCAGCGCCCCCAAAGTTTCCAAAATATCTGAAGCTGTAATACGCATCGCTGGAAATTCGCAAGACGGTATCCAGGCGATCGGCGGTTTCCTCGCGCGGCTCGCCGGTCGCAGCGAACAGGAAGTCATGACGTTCATGACGATCCCGTCAACGATCTCAGGCGGCCCTTCCATTTTCCAGGTGCGCATCGGCTCGGGTGAAGTGCTCAGCGCCGGCGATGACGCGGACGTGCTGCTCGCGTTCTATCAGCACTCCTATGAAGGCCACATCAACTCGTTGAAGAAAAATGGCATCGTGCTTTACGACGCGGATCATGTGGAGCCCAAGCCGGAATGGAAGGAATCGTATCACCATGTTGGCATTCCCATATCTTCATTGACCATTGAAGCGATTGGCGGCACTGCGAAGGACAAGGGCAAAAACATTTTTGCGCTGGGTTTGATTGCGCGCATTTTCGACCTGAACAAGCCCAAGCTGGAGAAGCTGATCCAGGAACGGTTCGGCGGCAAGGACGAGAGCATCGTGAAGAACGCGCTCCTCGCGTTCCACGCCGGCTACGGCTACTCGGTCGGCAACATCATGGAAACTTTCCGTTTCGTGGACAGCCAGGCGCGCGATCGCCATCAGGTGGTCATGAACGGCAACGAAGCGATGGCTTACGGTTTCATCGCGGCTGGCGTTCGCTTTGGCGCCGGATATCCGATCACCCCTTGGTCGGACATCATGGAAACACTTCGCCGCGAACTGCCGAAATACGGTGGCACGTTCATTCAGTGCGAAGACGAAATCGCGTCCATATCCATGGCGATTGGCGCGAGCTTCGCCGGACGCGTGGCGGTGACCGGTTCCAGTGGTCCGGGCGTTGCACTCAAGGCGGAAGCCGCGGGCTGGGCGGGCATGGCTGAAGTGCCGGTCGTCATTGTGGATATTCAGCGTGGTGGACCTTCGACGGGCATGCCGACCAACGTTGAGCAATCTGACTTGAACATTGCAGTGTACGGCGGCCACGGGGATTCCCCGCGCGTTGTGCTGGCGCCCGCGAATGTGGAAGATTGCTTCTACATGGCGATTGAAGCCGTGAACATCGCGCGCAAATACAACACGCCGGTTTACATTTTGAGCGATCAGGCGATCGCCACGCGCATTGAAGCTTTCCCTGAGCCCGATCTGGAAAAGGTTTGCCAGGACATCACGCCAGACTTAACGCCGGTGGCCGATTACAAGCCGTATGACTTGAACGCAAAAGACGGAACCGCTCCGCGCGTCGTTCCTGGAACGCGCATCATGAGCGGCAAATATCCGATCGCAACCGGCCTCGAACACGACGAAATGGGCCATCCTACCGGGTCACCGAAGCTGCACATGCAGATGACCGCCAAGCGTCGCAAGAAATTCCAGGCCCTGGCTGCAACGCTGCCAACGCCGAAGATTTACGGTCCGAGCGAAGGCAATGTCCTGCTCGTTGGATGGGGATCGACGGAAGGCCCGATTCGCGAAGCTGTGGATCGCGCGCGCGCCGCCGGCGACAGTGTTTCATCGCTGCACATTCGCTCCATCAGCCCGCTGCCCCCGGGATTGGAAAACATCTTCTCCGGCTTCAACCACATCTTCGTGGTGGAGATCAACGACGAAGGCATTTACGGCTACGGCGGACAACTCGCTGGGTTGTTGCGCGCCGGTTTTCCGAACCACTCCATTACCGGCATCAATAAAACCGACGGTCTGACCTACAAGGTCAAAGAAATTCTGGCGGCGGTGAAAGCCAAGCAGGACGTCCTGAAAAGCCAGCCGGTCAACGCCTAACCATTTTACGACTTAACAATATGAGTTCTTCCACGTCTGAAATTCCGGCCAGCACGGTTGTCACAGCGCCAGTTGAGACCGAGCGCAAAGGCCTCACCAAGAAAGAAATCGCTGCCGATCATCCCACGTGGTGCCCGGGCTGCGGTGACTTCTCTGTCCTTGCGCTTTACTTCAAGCTGATTGAAAAGCGCAAGCTCTGGCACGAAAAGATCACCACGATCGCGGGCATTGGCTGCTCCAGCCGGTTTCCTTACTTCGTCCAGGCGCACGGCGCGCATTACATCCATGGCCGCGCACTGCCGTTTGCTACGGGCGTATCTCTGTCCCGCCCTGACTTGCATGTCTTCGTGTTTGGCGGCGACGGCGACGCATTTTCCATCGGTGGCAACCATTTCAACCACACGGCTCGCAAGAACGTGAAGCTGACCTACGTCGTCATGGACAACTGGGTTTACGGCCTCACGAAAAAGCAGACATCTCCGACCTCGCCGCTCGGATTTAAGAGCAAGACGGATCAATGGGGCGCGGTGGATTATCCGATTAATCCGATGAAACAGGCGATCGCTGCGGGCGCTACCTTTGTGGCGCGCACCACGCACACGAATCCGAATCACGTGCTCGCGATGATGGAAGCGGCGATGGATCACGACGGCTTCAGCTTCATCGAGTGCCTCAGCGAATGCGTTGAATTCTACGAAGGTGCTTTCGATGCTTCGAACCCGCGTAAAGGCGGCGTGTTCAAGGAAGTCCCGAAGGAGCACGATGTAACGGATGAATTGGCGGCGTACAAGCTGGCCAGCGAACCGTTCCCGGGCTACTTCGGCATCTTCTACAAGAACGCCAAGCCGACCAAGAACGCGAAGGAAGCGGAGATCATTCGTAATGCGCAGGCCAAAGTTGCCGGTCAGAAGGACTGGCAAATCCTCCAGAAAACCTTCGAGCGCCTGAAATAGGAACATTCCGGATTTAACAGTAGAATCTGCATGCGCCCGTTGCCGATCAATTCGGCAACGGGCGCTCTGCTTTGACGATTGCTCGAACTGACGATTCAACCAGGCGTTTGGGGCGCTGCTCGGCGGCGCTATTCGATCAACAAAAAAGGAGACCCGAAGGTCTCCTGATGAAATTGCCAGGCAAGCCTGCCGATATCAGCGGCCCTCGTTCAACGAGCTGGGCAGGCCGCCAGTTTCCCATCCGCGAGGCGAGTTCCACGGCCTGGACGACATATTATCGGACTCCGTCGTGGCACAGCCGGTTGCGATCAGGGCACACACGGAGAGCAGCAGTAGAACGACAACACGTGGTGAAAACATAAAAACCTTTCAGGACGCCGGATGGGCCGGAATCACTTGGTCACCTTCCAGGATTTCACCGAGCTTCCAGCCTGGGATCACGTTGGCGACACAGCGGTCTTTCTGGACGCTGGTGACTTTAACCTTGGCGACGAGCTTGCCGTTGCGGTTGACCAGCAGTTCGCCGTCTTCGAGAACGCGCTGATTCTCGCCCACGTTCAGGACCACGAAATCCCACTTGGGATCGCTCACCACCACCTGGCCCTTGAGTTCGCCCGGCAAGTAAACGATGCGTTTGTGATCGGTGTATTTCGCAAGTTCGTTGCTGAGGCGCTCGTTCTTGCGGTTGAGCGTGTTGATGACGACTTGGGATTCAGCCAGGCTGTCCTGCGCGGTCTTGAGTGCTTTGCTGAAGTTCACCACTTGTTCGAGCGTTCCGACCTGCCGGTAAGCCGCCACTTCCGCCTGCACATTTCCGAGCTCAGTCTTGGTGGTCGCGAGTTCCTCAGTAAGCTGGTTGGC
>CAMLLE010000412.1 GCA_946480555.1 uncultured Verrucomicrobia subdivision 3 bacterium | reverse complement strand
GAACGCTTTGAACTCCGCGTCTCCGCGCCTCCGCGGTTAATTTTTACTTTCGGACCTTGCTGCGGATTTCGATGAGCTTCTTCATCACGCCGCTCAGGTTTCCGTTCCATTCCTTCGTGCCGAAGGCGTCATGGAGCTGCTTGTAGAGGGCGTAAAGCTCCTTGTAAACCGCGTGCGCCTTCGGGTTCGGCCTGTAAACCTTCGGCTTCAATCCGGTCATCTTCTTCTGCGCCGTCGCGAAGTCCTTGTGCGCGCCGGCGATGACTGCCGCTGCGATGGCGGAGCCCAAGGCGCAGGTCTGCGCCGAGCGGCTGATCTTCATCGGACGACCCGTGATGTCCGCGTAAGTCTGCATGACGAGCGCGCTCTTCTCGGCGATGCCGCCGCAGTTCACGACTTCGGAAATCTTCACGCCGTATTCCTCGTAGCGATTGATGATCGTCAGCGCTCCAAAGGCCGTGGCTTCGATCAGTGCGCGATAGATTTCCGCCGGAGTAGTGTAGAGCGTCTGGCCGACGAGCAAACCGGTGAGCTGTTGATCGACGAGCACGGTGCGGTTGCCGTTGTTCCAATCGAGCGCGAGCAAGCCGCTTTCGCCGGGCTGAAGTTTCAAAGCTGCTTCTGAAAGCTCTTCGTGTGTGGCTGGGCCAGTCGGCCGGGCTTGCCGCGCCGAAGCGCCAGCGGAGGCGGGCTGAATGTAATTCACCAGCCAGTTGAAGATGTCGCCGACCGCGGACTGACCCGCTTCAATGCCAAAGAATCCGGGAACCACGCTGCCATTCACAATGCCGCAGACACCGGGAATGTCCGCGAGCTTGGCTGTGTTCACGCGCACGCTGATGTCGCAGGTGCTGGTGCCGATGATCTTCACCAGAGTGCCGGGCTTCACGCCTGCGCCGATCGCGCCGGTGTGAGCGTCGAACGCGCCGACTGCGACCGGGATTCCGGCAGGCAGACCGGTGCGCTTGGCCCAATCCGCGGTGAGCTTGCCGGCGGCAGAATCCACCGCGAGCACGCGCTTCGGCAGACGATCGCGCAATGCGCCGAGTTTGGGATGAAGCTTCGACAGGAACGCCTTGTCCGGATAACCGCCCCAGGTGTCGCTGTACATCGCCTTGTGACCCGCAGCGCAGATGCCAGCGATGAATTTGTCCGGATGCAGCGTGTCGGTCAGCGCGGCGGGAACGAAGTCGGAGAGCTCGATCCAGGAGTAAGCCGCGTTGAACACTTCCGGCGAGGAACGCAGGCACTTCAGAATCTTGCTGAAGAACCATTCGCTCGAATAGGTGCCGCCGCACTTCGCGAGATACTGCGGGCGCATTTTCTTGGCGAGCGCGGTGATTTCGCCGGCTTCCTGAATTCCGGTGTGATCCTTCCACAGCCACGCCATTGCGGCCGGGTTGTTCTCGAACTTCTTCTGGAAAACGAGCGGCTGGCCGTCTTTATCGACGGGCAGGGGAGTGGAGCCTGTGGTATCGACGCCAATGCCGATGACTTGTTCCGGCTTGAAGCCTTTGACGGTCTTCTTTGCCGTGGCGAGGGCCTGCTTGATCGTGACTTCAGCGCCTTTGAGGTAATCCGCGGGATGCTGGCGGGCGAGGTTGGGATCGCGGCTGAGGATGACGCCCTGCGTGCCGTGGGCGTAAGTCCAGACCGCAGCGGCGACTTCTGCGCCGTTGGCGA
Source organism: uncultured Verrucomicrobia subdivision 3 bacterium (assembly GCA_946480555.1). The sequence goes on along the minus strand of CAMLLE010000412.1, from coordinate 2,308 downwards.
CGTTGACAAGGAGGGCGCGAACGGAGTTCGTGCCATAATCGAGACCGATCGTGTATTGGGAGCTCATGTGGTGGTTAAATTGGGCGTTTAAGTGTCGCAGAGGATTGCAGGTCGAAGCTGCAGTAGCGCAGGTTTCCAAACCTGCTGTGCCGCCGATTTCCGAATCGGCGAGTTGAGTTGTCGGCGCGTCGAACGCGCGGGTTGAATTCTACATTGGCCTGCTTCAGCTCCGGAGGAGCGGAAGCCAGTAGCCACGGGTGAAGCGCAGCGAAACCCGTGGTAAAAAGGACTCCATCCCGAGCTCCGGAGGAGCGACAGACACCGCCGCCCCCTTAGGGGCGGAAATTTCGTGGCCTCCAAGTTCCACGGGTTGCGCTTCGCTGCACCCGTGGCTACCCGCCGGCAACTCCTTCGGAGTGCTGGAACTTCGCACGCTCTGCGTCTCTGCGTTGAAATCTCGCGTGACATGTTTCGAATCACTTTGCCGGAATGCGCAGCACGGAAACGGAGTTGGCCGGGAACGAATGGCTGAACGTGCTGGAGCTGGCTTGCAGCTTCTGTGTCACGGGCGAAACTTGCTTCGGATGGTCGAGCGTGTTCTGCGCATTCAGGTTTTCTGCGGTCAGCAATGTCAGCTTCCCGGAAGCGACCGTCGTCACGCCACCAAGGTTCACCTTCGCGCTCATAGCATTGGTGGTGGCGTTCACCACCTTGAGAATCACTTCGCCCGATTTCAAATCACGCACCGCGCTGGCGTAAAAACGCGTTCCCGCCGGCACCTGTGTTTCAATGGGGAGAACCACATCGCCGCGATTGCGGCTGAAGAGCTGTTGCACGTAATAGCTCGGCGTGCCCATGACGCGCAGGTTGTCCACCCAGATCAGGTCCGGGTTCCATTGCCAGGCGTCCACATGCGCAAAGAGCGGCGCGTAAGCGGCCATTCGCACGATGTCGGCGTTGCGTTCGAAACCGGTCATCACTGCGGCTTCGGACAGCGCGGCTTCGAGATTGTTGGCCCGGCTGCGGACGTGCGACGCGTATTCGCCGGCGAACACTTTCGGGCCGTTGCGATCGTATTTGTCGTAACGGTTCACGTTGCTGAAGAACCAGTCGGGCGGACGATAGAAATGCTCATCCACGATGTCGGCCTTCAGTTCGCGCAACTTCGGCCAGAGGAAATCGAACCGTTCGCCGCTCGGATCAGGTCCAGCCGCAGCGATCAATTGAATCTCGGGATGTTTTTCCTTCAGCACTTTCGCGAATAGCGCGTAACGCTCGATGTATTGCGGACCCCATTGTTCGTTGCCGACGCCGAGCAGTTTCAGATTGAACGGTTGCGGATGGCCCATCGCGGCGCGTTTGGCACCCCAAGCGGTTTGCACCGAGCCATTCGCAAATTCGATCAGGTCGAGCGCGTCCTGAATGTAAGGATCGAGCTGATCGAGCGGGACGAGTTCGCCGGAGTTATACTGGCAGGCCATGCCGCAATTCAGAATGGGCATCGGCTCGGCGCCGAGGTCTTCGCAGAGCTGGAAGTATTCGAAGAAACCGAGGCCGAACGACTGGTAATAATCCTTCGCGCCACGGCCGCGATTGGCGAACTCGACGTTCCAGCGGTTCATAATCAGCTTGCGGTCTGCGACGTCACCAATGGTGTTCTTCCATTCGTAACGATTCGTGAGCACGCGACCTTCGACGATGCAGCCGCCGGGGAAGCGGACGAAACCGTGCTTCAAGTCCGCGAGCATCTGGACCATGTCCGCGCGCAATCCGTTCGGACGGTTCTTCCAGGTGTTTTTCGGGAAGAGCGAGATGAAATCAAGTTCAATGCCGCCGTTGCCTTCGACAACGACTTTCAATCGCGCCCGACCCTCAGTGGCGGAGGATTTCAACGCGCCGGTGAGTTTCTTCCAGTCATCGCCGATGCGCTTCAGGGTGGTCGAAGCGAGCGTCTGGCCGTTGGTGCCGATGAGCTCCACGCGCAGCGCAGGATTTCCAAACGTGGTGCGCGCCTGGACGGAAAAGTTGTAGGTCTCGCCCTTGCGTACGCCGATGCCGCGGAAACCTTCATTCACCAGTACTGCGCCGGTAGGGAGGCTGAGATAATGCGGTTGAACCGAGCTAAATGGCTGTTCCGTGCGAAGCGCAATGGCGTTCGTCGGACCGTAAACAGCCCAGCCCATCAGCGGTTCGGGAAATTCGAACGAACGATTCTTCACCAGTTCTGCGTAAAGACCGCCGTCCGCGCCGAAATTGATGTCCTCGAAGAAGACGCCCCACATCGCGGGATTGATCTTCGCGCCGGGCT
>CAMLLE010000411.1 GCA_946480555.1 uncultured Verrucomicrobia subdivision 3 bacterium | reverse complement strand
TTCGCGCGCCGCCTGCGTGCCGGTGTTCATCGCCACGCCGACATCGGCCTGTGCCAGAGCGGGCGCGTCGTTGGTACCGTCGCCGGTCATTGCGACGAGATGGCCGCTGGCCTGTTCTTCGCGGATGCGCTTCAACTTCGCTTCGGGCGTCGCTTGCGCCATGAAATCGTCCACGCCCGCCTCAGCTGCGATCGCCGCCGCAGTGAGCGGATTGTCGCCGGTGATCATGACGGTCTTGATCCCCATTTTGCGCAACTGCGCGAAGCGTTCCTTGATTCCGCCCTTCACGACGTCCTTGAGTTGAACGACACCGAGCACGTCAGGGCCCTCGGCCACGACGAGCGGTGTGCCTCCGGCGCGCGAAATCTCTTCCACCGTTTGAGTGACAGTGGCGGGGAATTGTCCGCCAAGCCGGTCCACATGAATGCGAATTGCATCCACGGCGCCCTTGCGAATGCTGCGTGCGGGCTGGCCATTCAACGCGGGGAAATCGACACCACTCATCCGCGTCTGCGCCGTGAACGGAACAAACTGCGCGTGCGGCTGCGCGACTTCGCGTCCGCGCAATCCATGCTTTTCCTTGGCGAGCACGACAATGGAACGGCCTTCGGGCGTTTCATCCGCGAGCGATGCGAGTTGCGCCGCGTCCGCCAGCCGTTCGGGTTTCACGCCAGGTGCAGGCACAAACGCCGTGGCCATGCGGTTGCCGAGCGTGATGGTGCCGGTCTTGTCGAGCAGCAACACATCGACGTCGCCCGCAGCTTCCACCGCGCGACCGCTGGTCGCCATGACATTGCGGCGGATCAAACGATCGATGCCGCTGATGCCGATCGCGCTGAGCAATCCGCCGATCGTGGTTGGAATCAAACAGACGAGGAGCGCGATGAGCACGGGCAGCGAGAAATCCGCTTTCGAGTAAATGCCGAATGGCTTCAACGAGACGCAGACGAGCAGGAAGATCACCGTCAGCGCCGAAAGCAGAATCGTGAGCGCAATCTCGTTCGGCGTCTTCTGGCGTTTCGCGCCTTCCACCATGCCGATCATGCGATCCAGGAAACCGTGACCCTTCTCAGCCGTGACGCGGATCACGATGCGATCGCTGATGACGCGCGTGCCGCCTGTGACGGCGCTGCGGTCGCCGCCGCTTTCGCGCACGACCGGCGCGGATTCGCCGGTGATGGCAGCTTCGTCCACGCTTGCGATGCCTTCGATCACTTCGCCGTCTGCGGGAATCACGTCGCCGGCTTCACACACCACGAGGTCGTCTTTCTGTAAATCGGACGCATGAATCTTTTCCTCAGCATTGCCGCGCAGCCGTCGCGCGATGGTTTCCTTGCGCGCCTTCTTGAGGCTTTCCGCCTGCGCCTTGCCGCGGCCTTCGGCGACGGCTTCGGCGAAGTTGGCAAACAACACCGTGAACCAGAGCCATACCGCGAGTTGCACGATGAACCCGCGCTCTGCCGTCGCGGTGAAGATGGCAACGGTCGTCAGCACCGCGCCGACCTGCGTGACGAACATGACCGGGTTCTTCACCATCAACCGCGGATCGAGCTTCACGAACGAATCACCCAGCGCCGGCTTGACGATCTTCCAATCAAAGAGAGAAGGAGCTTTGGGAGTCATAAATGTTCAACCACGGATGGACACGGATTCACACAGATGTTGAGGGGCGCGGCTGTGCGCACAGCGCCAACCGCAGCGCATGGCAAGTTCGATGCGACTCGGTAAGTTCTAACAGCTGCGGCTGGTCTGCGACACAGCCGCGCTCCACAAATACCATGTCGGTTTGGTTATCCGTGTTCATCTGTGTTAATCCGTGGTTAGAAGAGTTTCCCCTGCAACATCAGGAAGTGTTCGACGATCGGGCCGAGTGCGAGCGCGGGCAGGAAGTTCAGCGCGCCAATGAGCAGCACCGTGCCGAGCAGGAGAATCACAAACGTGCCGCCGGAAACCGGGAACGTTCCTGAGCTGGGCGGTGACACCTTCTTTTGCACGAACGATCCGGCCAAAGTCATGATCGGGATGATCATCAGGAAGCGGCCCACGAGCATCGCGATACCGAGCGTGGTGTTGTACCACGGCGTATTGGCCGTGAGGCCGGCGAACGCGCTGCCGTTGTTTCCCGTGGCGGAGCTGAACGCGTAGAGGATTTCGCTCAGTCCATGCGGACCCGAGTTGTTCAGCCCGGCAACGCCCCAATCGCTGACCAGCGCCCACGCAGAAAATCCAAGGATCGAAAGACACAACACCAGCAGCGCGAGCATCGCCATCTTCACATCGTAGGAATGAACTTTCTTCCCGAGATATTCTGGCGTGCGGCCAACCATCAGCCCGGCGATGAACACCGCGAGAACCACAAACACCAGCATGCCGTAGAGCCCGGCGCCCACGCCGCCAACGATGATTTCACCGAGCTGGATGTTGAACAGCGGGACGAAGCCGCCAAGAGCCGTGAACGAATCGTGCATGGAGTTCACCGCGCCGCAGGAAGCCGCCGTGGTGATGGTGGCGAACAGGGCAGAGTTGAAGATGCCGAAGCGGACTTCCTTGCCTTCCATGTTGCCGTCGGCCGCTGCGACGCCGAGCTGCTGGTGAATCGGATTGCCTGCGGCTTCCGCCCACCAGGCCATCAACACGCCTGCAACGAACAGCACCATCATCGCACCCCAAACGCTCCAGCCGTGCCGCTGATTTCCGACCATTCGCCCGAGGTAATAGGTGAGCCCGCTGCCAATCGCGAAGATCGAAAGCATCTGGATGAAGTTTGAAAGCGGCGTGGGATTCTCAAACGGATGTGAGGCGTTGGCGTTGAAAAATCCGCCGCCGTTCGTGCCCAGCATTTTGATCGCGACCTGCGATGCCACCGGTCCTTGCGCGATCACCTGTTCGTCCACGATTTGTTCTTCCATCACAGGCTTGCCATCGGCACCGAGCACCGTTTCACCGGTTTCCGACTTCTTCTCGACAGAAATTTTATACGGCTCGACGAGCCTGGCTTTCGTGTATGGCTTGAAGTTCTGAATCATTCCTTGCGAAACGAGGAACAGCGCGAACACGACGCAGACCGGCAGCAGCAGGTAATACGTCGTGCGAACGAGATCGACCCAGAAGTTGCCGAGCGTCTTGCCCGAATGCCGCGCAATGCCACGGACCAGCGCCGCGGCGATCGCGATGCCAACGGCGGCGGAAGTGAAGTTGTGCAACGTGAGCCCGACCATTTGCGAGAAATAGGAAAGCGTCGATTCGCCGCCGTAGCTCTGCCAGTTCGTGTTAGTGGTGAAGCTGACGGCGGTGTTGAACGCGAGATGTGGAGACAACGCGCCCAAGCCCTGCGGATTCAGCGGCAGCAGATGTTGCAGCCGGAGGATGGCGTAGGTGAAAACGCAGCTCACCAGGCTGAACAGCAGCATCGCCGCTGTGTACTGCTTCCAGTCGTGCTCGCGATCCTTGTTCACGCCGAGGATGCGCAGCGTCAGCCGCTCGAACGGTTTGACGACCGGATCGAGCCAGGTGCGGCCGTTGGGATCGAGCACTTGCACGAGGTAAAGCCCGAGCGGCTTGGTGATCGCAGCCAGCGCGATCAGGAAGATGCCGAATTGCAGCCAGTCAAACGTTTGCATGAGATCAGGTCAGAACTTCTCCGGGAAAAGCATCGCGAAGACGAGGTACGCGAACAGGGCGAGGGCAATGAGGCCGGCGACGATCGATTCCATAAAGCTCCTAAAGTTTGTTGCAGAACCGGACGTAGAGTCCTGCCGCCGCGAAGAAGGCAGCGAGCACACCGATGTAAACGAGATCATTCATGGCAACAACTCCGGGTCAGCCCGGCAGCGATGCAATGCAAGATGCGGGAGTTACGTGCTGGCGGCTAATTAAGAACCGGATAGAGAGCGTTAAGAAGTTGTTAACGGCGGGAGTTCCGTTGGAAGAACTGCGAAACATAACGAAACACGCGAAGACAGAAGACTGAACCGGTCTTCCACAGTGGCGATACATTTC